>JBQTIO010000196.1:0-9246 GCA_052388075.1 Nitrospiraceae bacterium | reverse complement strand
CTCGCTGATTCGACGCCTCAGGGCAGCATTCTGTTGCTGTGCCGCAAACAGCTCATCAGCAAACCCACCGGGAGCCGCGGCCATCGCCTTCACAGGGGGTGGCGGGCATGGATCATCCCAATATCCGTACCAGCCAGCGAAACATACATCTTTCTGATGGACGAAGTACGGACCCCAATCCGCACAACCCGCTAGGGCAACCACGCTTGCCACCAGGAAAGCGACTCTAAACATCTGCATGATAATCTCCTCCTTCTAAGGCGCGGGGGGCATGGGCTGGGAAATTCTCCCCGCTCCCGCATTTGGGGGAGACAGCCCATCGTAACCGTGGCATTTATTGGCGGCCTTTCAGCGCGTCGCGGATTTCCATCAACAATTTCTCTTCGTTGGTCGGCCCCGGCGGTGGGGCCGGTGGCGCTTCCTTTTTGAACCGGTTCACCTGCTTGACTAATAGGAAGATCACGAAGGCGATGATGATGAAGTCGAATGTGGCCTGAAGGAACACCCCATAATTGATGGTGGGCGCCCCCGCCGCCTTGGCTGCTGTCAGTGAAGGTTGGGGCGTGCCGGACAGATTGATGAACAGGCTGGAAAAGTCCACCTTCCCCATCACCAAACCCAGGGGCGGCATGAGCAGATCGCTCACGAGCGAGGAAACAATCTTCCCGAATGCTCCTCCGATAATGACTCCGATCGCCATGTCGAGGACATTCCCCCTCATGGCAAAATCTCTAAACTCTTTCAACATAGATCCGCCTCCTTTTCAGGCAGGACGATGAGCGGCGCGTTCATCGCGTCTGCGCCCTGTCCACGCTGTCCCGAATGTTCAAGAGGTCCATATGTGATCCAGGGCCCTGGCTTCCCCTCCAGGCAGATGGTCGTTGGTCAGTCCTCCGTTTTGCCGATGCTTCACCGGCAGGCTCGACATACGAGGCTCTTCTAGGGCTGCCCGACCCTCTCCATCGAAGCTCGAATGCCTAGCAGTAGTCTGTTCCCTGCCGCAACCACGTTCGAGCCGAGAAACTGAGGCAGCAAGCGCGAGCAAAGTGCGTGCCTTCGGAGGGTTGCGAACCTCTATCCAACGAATTCATTGGCTTGGCCTTGTCCGGCCCCTTATCCCTCGGCGCCGGCACTTCGCTCGAGTCAAATCTTGTGGCGGCTCTGCAACAGGGTCAACCAGAGTGCCTCAATCCTGCTTACGGCAAACCATTGATGGATTTTCTCTCCTCTCCCGCCATCCGTCAGTTCCTATACAGCCGTGGTCATGACCGGAACGGGAAACTCAATATGGGACGCGCGAAAACGCTCGATGATCGCTTTGTTGATCTCACTATGGGTTGGAACATAGTGAAGAACCGTGGTCCAGGGTTCGACAGCGATTGTGACGGCAGGATGTCCCAGGTTGCTGACCCCAATGCTGGGAGCCGGATCTTTTAAGATGCGCGGATGATCGGCGATGATGTCCTGCACGATTGCCAACGCCTGATTGAGGTCTGTTTTGTACGCGACATCGACGGTGAGATGAATTTGGCGGATGGTTCCAAAATTATGCAGGACCTCGCCGATGATCTTGCGGTTCGGGATGACAACGCGCGAACGGTCCGGATGCAGCAGCGTCGTTGAAAAGATGTCGATCACGACGACATCGCCATGCACGCCGAGCAGAGAAATATGTTCCCCGACTTTGTAGGGTTTGGTGAAAATAATCGAGAGCCCGGCCATCACATTGCTCAAGACACCCTGCAGGGCCAGGCCGATGCCGACGCCGGCTACGCCGATGCCGGCGATCAACGGAGTAATCGGCACGCCGAGCGTTTGCAGGGCGATCATGGCGGTAAAGAGCAGCACTAGGACCTTGACAATACGGATCAGGAGCATTCGCACCGGCGGATCGAGGGCTTGGCGTTCGAGCGACTGCTGCGCGACGTTTCCAGCCCAGCGGGATGCCATCAGGCCCGCGACGAAGATACAAAGAGCGACCACGGCCTGCAGGCCGTACTGCACGGCATATTGGGTCACGATATCCATGGCTACCATGTAAGAGGTCTCCTTTCTTAACGACCCATCAATCCTTTGAGTAGATCCTGACCCTGCTGCTTTAAGTCCTGGGGCTTCGTCGTTCCTTTGAGCAGTCCCCCGACTGCTTCCTCCACTTTTTTCTGCACCTGCTCCTGCACTTTCCCTGTCAGTCCCTTCATGTCGAGTCCATACGACGGTTCCTGGACCGTGCCGGTAATCATGAGGGGCAGGCTCAATCGACCGTCTTTCACGGCAAGCTTGGCGACGGGCGAAGCGCCGGCGATCTTCTGACTCAAGTCTTGCGACAGATTCAGCTTCAGGGTCAGATTCAGCTGCTGATCGAAGCCGATGGTCCCTCCCCCAGTAGCCTGGAAATCGTGGCTGTCCATCAGGAGACGTTGCACGTTGATGATTCCTTGTTTGACGGCGAGATCCGTCTCGATTGTCGAAAACACCGTCGCCTTGGGATCGCTAAGCGGGATTCCGGCGACTTTGAGAAGGGAGAGCGCCTCCTGGAGAAGGTTGACCCCCTCGATCTTTCCATCCTTCACCGTGAGGTGGCTCGTCCCCTCCAGGGCCTTCGTGAGATCCGGCATCGAGAACCCGCGGCCCTGCAACGCGAGGTCGCCTCCCGCCGTCCCGCTGATCGACAGTGGCGTCGTCGTGACGGCGTCCAGGGCTGGAGCTAGTTGCAGTCCTTGCAGCGTCACGGTGCTTCTGAACGGTGGAGCGTCAGAGCCGGCGATGAGCGTGCCCTGCCCCTTCACCTGTCCCTCGAACAGTTGAAAGGAAAGGGTATTGAGTTTGGCCTCCTGCCCTTTCACTTCTGCAGCGATCCGGAGATTCTTGATGTCGACCGGTTTCTTCAGCGGCAGCGTCATCGGCAGGTTGGCCGTATTGATCGCCGGTGAACTGATGTTCACGGTGGCGTTCTGGCCCACCGTCTTCCCTGTGACGGTGAACTCCGTCTGTCCCAGGCCGAGTTGGAAATTGATGGCGTCAATCTCGATCGCTTCCTTCAGCGGGCCAAAGGTGCCGTCCAGGGTCACCGGAAGATTGAAGGGTTGGGCGAGCGTACGGAAGTGTATCGTCGGACTTTGGCCGAGCCGCACCGATTGGAGCAACATGTCCATATCCTGCAAGCGGTACTCGGAGGGTTTGGCGGCAGTCAGATCCTGGTAGCTCAGCTGTCCGCCCGCGATCGACAGGCGATCCACGGCCAACAGCGCCAGAATTTTCAGTGGACCCTCGGCCGATGGAATCGGTGCGCGAGAGGGGGTCTTCGGCACCGCTACGCCGGTTCGGCCGATCGTGGAAAGATTCAGGACACCGGTCTTGTTCTTGATGACCGTGAGGACGGGATCACGGAGTGTGATCTCCTCCACCTCGACTTTGCCGCTCAGCAGCGGCATCAGTCGCACTCCGACGTCCAGCGCCGCGAGCGAGGCGAAGGGACCGGAGCCGAACGCCGGGTCGTCCAGCACGGTGAACCCGGCCACTCGCGCGCCGATCCGCGGCCAGATCATCAGGCGGATATCCTCCATCCGGACCTTCCGGTTGAGCGCGTCTTCGATGAGCGGCTTATATTGGTCCTGGTACTTATTGAGGTCGATAAGGAAGGGGAGCGAGAAGATCAGCCCGAGGACC
The DNA here is from genome assembly GCA_052388075.1 of Nitrospiraceae bacterium. Classification (GTDB taxonomy): domain Bacteria; phylum Nitrospirota; class Nitrospiria; order Nitrospirales; family Nitrospiraceae; genus Nitrospira_D. The sequence goes on along the minus strand of JBQTIO010000196.1, from coordinate 5,580 downwards.
GACACAGCCACGACGAGCAGACCCATCGCAATCTTCAATGGCGGCCCTCACACAGAGGGCGCAGTATAGAGGAGCTCGTACCTAAGAATCAACGCGGAGAAGGAACCTTGCGAGGTTGGAGGATCCGACTGACGCGGTCGAGAAGGGTTCCGCCCGCCGTCGCGCGCGGATTATCGACAGGCACAGTGGTAATACTCGATGGGGCTGGGAGGTGCGGTGAAGGCGATGCCGATGGTGTCAGATTCGTAGCCGACCGCTTCCAGATCCTTGGCTGCGCGCGTGAGTTCTTCTTCGGTCAGATAGGCAACGGTGTCCGGAATTCCGTGGCGCTTCAGCGACAGCAGTATCCCGTTTAATGTCTCGCGCTCTTCCGGCGGCATCTGTTTCGCCAGCGGAAAATGAAGCGTTCGGCTGTAGGGGCTCTCGAAGGTCTCATTCAACGCCCGGATGGTCTTGAGCACGAGCCGATCCTGCTCCCATCTCTGGAGGTTCGGCCCGGCGAAGGGATGAGTCGCCAGGAGATCCATCAGCGTGATGACGTTGGTGTTCAACGAACGGCCCACGAATTCGCGCTGAGGTTCCATGTGCACCTCGCCCATCCCCAGATACCCCGCCACGGCCTGGACCAGAGCGAAATTGATCATGAAACTGTATTGACCGCCGAACTGGCCGTAACAGGGCTTTTCCGGATCGTTGAGCACCTTCCTGTCCGCCGTGCCGGCATCGAAAGCACTGAAACCGATCGCGTCCGGCGCTAAGAGGCGTCTAGCTTCCTTCAGGGTTGCAAATGCGCCCACATTGACCGGTACCAGTATTCTCGGGTCGATCATTCGGAAAAACTCCACGATGGTCTTGCGATAGGACACATCCTTCCACACGACCTTCCGGCACTCTTTTTCCCAGACAAGATCATCGAGGAACGGAGGATAGGCCCTCAAGACATCGAGGTCCTTCGCTTCGAATGCGCGCACGAACGCCGACCAATCCCGAATCGTGGCATGCAGGCCTTCGCTCAGGTTGGGACGGACATATTCTTCCTCAAGATCATCGGCGTTCTTCGTCATCAACTTGGTCGGGAGATCGTTCCACAGCTCATTGCCGATTATCCGATCGACGGTCCCATCGGCCACCCCCTCGACGTGTTCGAACGATCCCCGGAGGGTTTCGACGCGACCCCGATGCGCAGCGAGGTCGGGATGGGCCAGGGCTCCGTCCAACACCGACTGGTTCGGATCGACCATGACGTATCGAATGTGAGGATACACGCTGCCTGGTTTATCGAGCGTCTTGAGGTGGCTGAGAAAACAGGCGGCGAGGTTGCCGTTGCCCGGCCCGAGTTCCAGGACGGTCAGACGAGACTTGCTTGGCAGGTGCGTCTCGCGCGATGAGTTCGATGGGTCGGCCGGAGTCGTCTCGCCTTTCCCGCTTTTCGCGCCCTTCTCGCGTTTACTCACCTGCTCGTAATAGTCTGCGGCAAGCGCATGGGCGAGCCGGAAGTCGGCTGAGGCGAACGTCTGATAATAGTCGCGCAGCTTGTCCCCTCGAATCCCGTAGAAGAGCTGGTTGAGGTGGGCTTGCCACTGATCGAGCGGCTTGTATTCCCCGATCAACTGGGGAAGGGCGTCAGCATCTGGCAGCATTTCCGGAGCTTACTCCTGGTTCACTGAGGCGTGATTCGCGGGCAAAATCCTAACAGATGGGTGGAAAGGGCCGCAACGGCCCGGCTGATAGCTCACCCTCTTCCTTGACAGCCCCCACGGGACAAGTGTACCAACCTGCCTATGGCCAAGCAGGCGAAACGAACGGCGATCGAGGCCATCACGGCGGTGATAGTCCTGGCCGTATCAACTCAATCGCCCAGCGGCGCCGACGAGCTGCCGCTCACGAAAAACCTGCCGATCTCCGAGTTTCAAAATCGCGCCCAGGACGCCACGCCCTACGATTTCGACGCTCCGCCGAGAGGCCTGTTTCGCTCCATTGCCACGGCGGAGGGCTTCGAAGAAGAGCTGGGCTTTCGCCGGACCCACGAGATCGTGCCGGTCAGACCGACGGAACGGTTTCCCTCAGATGCATCTGCCGTTTTCATTGTGTTCTCGCTCCATCAGCATTATCAGGCGTTCACGGTCTTCGGCCGTTGCACGCCGGAAGCGGTGCCCGGCATCGAGCGGGAAACGATCGTGACTGAGGATGCCATGCACATCGCACTGGAGGACGAGAGCGGCTATCTCAAGTTGTCGCCTCCGCAAGGAGGATGGAAGCCGGGCCGGTACAAGGTCAAAATTCACACCGGCGAGCAGGTCAACGAGATGAGTCTGATGGGCACGATGCGCTTCAGCGTCCTTGCCACGGGAAACTAGCGCGATGGGTCGCCATCGACGGGACCGCGCACCAATCGATGTGCCCGGCGACTCACGGACCGACGGATTCGCTCCGTGATCAAGCGTCTACGTCGACCGCACACTCCACCTGTCTTGTTTGACGCTCCCCCGACCATCCGTTAGAATGCGCGCGTGAGGAGAGCACGTACGACCCGCTGCCGGAGTGTTCGCGCATCATGACGTTGCCGTCCAGCCCTTGGGCCTCCGTCATTGTTCCCATCAAGGATGAACGGGAGAACCTCTCGCCCCTCCTCGCCAGTCTCCTCAAAGTCATGGACTCTCACGAGAACTCGCACTCGCGGCCGTACGAGATTCTCTTCGTCGACGACGGCAGCAGTGACGGCAGCAGTGAGGAGCTTGATCGCCTGGCCGCGCAGTACGCGCACGTACGGGTGTTTCACTTTGACCGCAATTACGGTAAAACCTGCGCGCTCGACGCAGGGTTCAGGCAGTCGAGCGGCGAACTCATCATCCAGATCGACGGTGACCTGCAGCAGGACAGCGAAGACATCTTGAAACTCCTCCCCAGTACCGCCACCTACGATCTCGTGTGCGGCTGGAGGCAACAGCGGCGGGACGGCCTCGTCCGGAAACTGTCGTCCCTGATCGCCAACCGTGTAAGGAACTTGTTTACCCACGACGGCATCCACGATACGGCATGCCCGCTCAAGGTCTTTCGACGACCCGTGCTGGAGCGCATCCGCCTGTTCGAGGGTATGCACCGATTCTTTCCCGCCCTCGCGCTGATGCACGGGTTTACCGTCACGGAGGTTCCTGTCCGGCATTACCCGCGCATTCACGGCTTGTCCAAGTACGGCATGGGCAATCGCCTTTTTAAATCACTCTATGACCTGATCGCCGTGCGGTGGATGCAGAACCGGGTGTTGCGGTACAGATTTCGCGGTCAGATTCATGACCATTGAGATGATCTGGATCGGTATCGGCTTTCTCGGCCAGGGTTTGTTCTTCGGCCGCTGGGTCATTCAGTGGCTCGCGTCCGAACGGAATGCTGAAAGCCGCGTTCCCGTCGCCTTCTGGTATATGAGCCTGATCGGCGGGCTCATCACGCTCGCCTACGCCATCTACCGACAGGATCCGGTCTTCATTTCCGGACAAGGCATCGGCACGTTCGTCTATCTTCGCAATCTGGTACTGATCCACCGGGCAGATCAGGCCAAAGGTCAGACCCATCCATCATCGCAGCAGTCATGACCGTGCATTGGCCCGGGCCGCCCTCACTGCGTGATATCACCCACAGGTAGACGTATCCGGTGATTTCCGATCCACCACCCAACCAGGCAGTGAAGCTGCTGGCCCTCCTGGCCCTGTCGGGCCTGCTGTTCTTCCTGGGTCTGGGGGACATGGGGCTCACCGATCGCGACGAGGGACGGAATGCGGAGGCGGGCCGGGAAATGTTCGCATCCGGAGACCTCCTGACTCCCACATTCAATGGGGAATTACGCGTGGCCAAGCCGGTCTTCGTCTACTGGCTGATGACCCTGTCCTACCACGTCTTCGGCGTCAGTGAGTTCGCGGCCCGCGTTCCCTCCGCCCTGTTCGGGGTGGCCCTGATCCTGATGCAGTACCTGTTTCTGTCTCGCTTGCGCGGTCAGGCCGCCGGGCTGTTCGGCGCCCTCATGTTGCTCCTCAATACCGAGATGCTCGCGCTGGGACGCATGGCTATCACCGATAGCGTGCTGATCTTTTTCACCACGCTCTCCCTCTATGGATTTTGGCTGGGCCTCCACGGAACAGGAGCGCGCCGCCATTGGATGTGGGGCTTCTACGTCGGCATGGCCCTCGCGACCTTGACCAAAGGGCCGGTCGGATTTGCGGTTCCGCTCACGGCGGCCTTTCTCTATCTGACCGCGGCGCGGCGCTGGGCGATCTTCTGGCAACAGGGCCTCCCGATCGCCGGCACGCTACTGTTTGTCCTTCTGGCCGGTCCCTGGTACGCCGCCATGTTCCTCATTCATGGGGATGCCTACTCCTCGCAGGCCAAAGTCCATACGGTGGGGCGCTTCCTCAGTCCCATGGAAGGGCACGGGGGCGGCGTATGGTTTTACATTCCGGTACTCCTTCTTGGCTTCTTTCCCTGGAGCCTGTTGCTGCCTGTGGCCATTCAACGAGCCTACCGGAGCTGGAAGGAGTCGCGGAAGACAACGGGCACCAGCGCCGTATCGCTTGATTCGCGGGACGCCGCCGCTTCCAGTAGCGAGTTGGAATGGTTTGCGGCCCTGTGGGTGGTGGGGGTATTTGTGTTCTTCACCCTCTCCTCCACCCGCCTGCCGCACTACATCGGCCCGCTGTTTCCCGCGGCTGCGCTGCTGGCCGCCTCCTACTGGTCACAGGCCCTGACGGATCCGTCGACGAGGGGGATTCGTGGCTCGATTCATGCCATGACGGGAGTCGGCTATCTCCTGGCGATCGGATTCGCCTCTGTGCCCACAGTCTACGGAAAATTCTCCGGCAAAATGGTCAAAGAGTTTCCCCTGGCCGTACAATTCGACCTTGGCAGCGGACCTTATCTGGCGGCGGCGTTGCTGCTGGTCGGAATGGGACTGGTAAGCTATTTCGGACTCAGCGAAGAGCGTCGAGCGGCGGCGTTCGGAGCTGCGGGAGGAGTGGTCGCGACTGTGTTCCTTCTTGTCATCCTCACCGTCATACCCGGTATCAACCGGTACGCCATCGCCCCCCCCCAGGAATTGGCCTACGCGGCGGGATTGAATCTCGCTCCGGCGGACCAACTCATCGCCTACGGCTCGACCAGGCCTTCCATGGCATTCTATGCAAGGCGGAAGCTGCTCTTCATTTCGTCCGGAGAGGTTGACCGGCTGCGCGCGGCGCTGGCTCATCAGGGCCGAACGATGATCCTGCTTCCCGAAGCCATGCAGGGTTCATTGCCGAGAGAAGCAGCCACCTTTCAACCGATTCTTAAACGATACGGCTACCTCCTCCTGGCCAGTCAACCGATGGTGACGATACCGGAGGCGGCAGCACCTGCGCAGACATCGCCTCCCAAGCCTCTCGGCCACTAGCACCAAACGTTGCGCGTATCTCGATCTTCGCGCGAGACTGGCGAGACGTGCGAGAAACGCGGGACTGGCCGGAAACTTCAACTTCGCGAGTCGCGCCTGTCGCGCACTTCGCGCGCATCTCGCTGTGCGTTTGCGAAGACGCGTGGTCATTGAAACGGCAAGAC
>JBQTIO010000195.1:0-9993 GCA_052388075.1 Nitrospiraceae bacterium | reverse complement strand
GATAGAATTTTTGTCCGGCTTTTCGGGCGAAGACGGACGGACTAAACCCCTTGAACCCGATTCCTGGCCTGTTAATGACCGGCTGGGCGTCGAATACCACCTGGCGCTCAGCATCCAGCATGGCGAGAAGGATTCCACCCTGCGGAATGCCGCGCAGGTGGGACAAGTCGACGCGGGTTTTGGCCTTGAATCGCTTAAGAATCTCGCGCTCCACGAACTCATCCGTGAATCCTTTGTCGCCCTTGGAGGCGTCGTTGATAAGGGATTGATGCTCGGATACGACGGCACGACCAGCCTTGATCAGGGCGATCAGGAGTTCCGCAGTTTCCGGTTCATCACCAATTCCGGCATGAACGGGCGCCCCTGCCAGGGTCGCACAGAGGCCGATTCCCATCATGAGTGGTGACACCCTCACCCGCAAGACGCACCTCCACGTTTGCAAGCCCGTCCGATGAGCGCTTCTCAGGCAAGTGTAGCGACTTGCTTCCGATTGGCAAGAAAACCGTGAATATCCACAGCGTGGGCGGGCTCCTATGGAATCATGCCCGTTGATGACCCATGCGCGTTCGATGGTGGGACTCGGGCTGCTACCCTCGCAGAACGGAAGAGAAATGAAGACTGGCATGAAAAGAACGGGAGCGCGAGGCGCAGCTCCTGTTCCTTGATCGCGGTCACCAGATCGCTAGACACGATTGGTTCGTTCCCACAAGACCTCTTCCTCGCCGAGTCGATGGGATACCCACCGGGCGAGCACAAACAGGGCGTCGCTCAGACGATTGAGGTAGATGATGATCGCCTGGTCGACAGGCTCCTTCCGCATCAGCGTGACGCACCTCCGTTCCGCCCTTCGGCAGATGGTTCGAGCGAAGTGGAGCATGCTGGAGGTCATGCCGCCTCCCGGGAGGATAAATTCCTTCAACGGTTGAAGATCTTTCTGCCATTCGTCCATCAAGTCTTCAAGTCGTGTCACGTCGGCCGACTGGATCGACGGCATGTTCGGAAAGGACTGGCCGGGAACTGTCGAGAGCAGGCCTCCGATATCGAACAGTTTGTTTTGCATCCAGTGGATGTCCCGTTCAACGGCAGCCCTCTGTGCCTTTTTGGCATCTCTCCGCCAGTAGGCCCGCGCCATTCCGAGGGCCGCATTGAGTTCGTCGACCGTCCCGTAGGCGTCGACGCGCACAGTGTCTTTCCACACCTGTTGCCCGCCGGCCAGGCGGGTCTTCCCCTCGTCGCCGGTTTTCGTATAGACCCTGGTGATCCGCATCTCCCCTACCTCCTCATTACCGGGACAACCCTTCGAACCGGTAGCTGAGCCCGCCGTAAAAGGCTATGCCCGGAGCAGGCGTGACAAATCGCTCTATGTTGCCATTTCCAGTTAAGGTATTTTGCGCAATCGAGCCGAACGTAAAATACTGGTTGTTCGTAAAATTGTTTACCGAGAAAAACCCGGTAAGCCGTCCACCTGGAACCGGCTGCTCGTAGGCCACCCGCATGTTCATGACGAAATAATGGGGCAGGCGTGGCTGGACATTGTTTTCATCGTTCAGATAGACTTGTGAACCCACGTACAGGCCCGTCAGCGACACCGTCAACTGTTTGATCGGATGCGTATTAATGACAACGCCCAGCCGCTGGTGGGGCACCAGTGGAAATTCGTTGCCCCGTTGAACCGTCTTGGTCTGGGATAGATTGAACGACGAGCGAAACTCGGCTTCCGTGTAGCTATAATTGATGACGGCATCCGCGTACTCGTTCCAGCTGGCCTTCACCGTCGTTTCAATGCCCCGCCGCCTCACCTCTTCGGCATTCCGATTCTGACCATCAAAGGCCGGCGTCGTCGGGTCGCAGACGGTGCAGCTGAAAAAAATGTCGTTGCTCGTGTTCTGGTACAGCGCGATACTCCCCTCTGCCTGCGCTCCAAGTCGCGCTTTGAAGCCAATTTCATGGTTCTTCGCGCGAACCGGCTTTAAAGCCAGGTTGGGTTGACCGGCGAGGGTAAACATTTCCTGAGTGGTCGGGACACGAAAGCCCTCGGAATAGTGGTAATACACGCTCAGGCTGTCCATAATAAGAAATGTAATGCCGCCCCGGGGAGTCGTTCGGTCGAAACGCAAGCTGCCGTTGTTCGCCGTCCCGAACGAATCCTGAGAATCTGCCGTGAGCCGTTGATAGTCGTACCGAACCCCACCTGTTAGGATAATGTTCAGATACCTCAAGTTCGGAAGAAGGTGAAGCGAATCCTGTGCATAGGCCGCACGAATATTTTCCTCGGCGACAACACGACTGGAAAACGGACCAAAGTCGGAAAATGCGGAAAGACTGCTTGTGAGATTGTTCCGAATCACTTCCCCCCCGACAACAAGTTGGTTCTTTTGACCCCGCAATACTCCATCGTGAGCAAGCTGGGCAGTGCCTCCTCGCTGTTCGGTCTTGGTCGACGTGGTACCTTCGGATAAAATTCCTCCCACAAGGAATGGCTGCCCGACGTTGAACAAATCCTGGTCTAGGTGCCGATAGAAGACATTACCGTTGAGCGAAAAACCGAGGGGGAGCCCCTGACGTACGGTGCCGCGTACAAAGTTCAGTTCCTTCGCATCGAGATCACCAGGGGTAAAATTCACCTTGGGGCTCACCTGCGCCAGCGTGAGCGGTAGTTGCCCTGCCTGATGAAGTTTATCCTTGACATAATTATACGACACCGAAAGATCCGTCTGATCGGTCGGCCTGAAGCCCATTCGACCGGAGAAACGCGTAATCGATGCGCCCGAGTCGTCGCGATATCCGACCTCCATCTCTCGCCCGAAATTCGCATAGTAATCAAATTTGCCGACTGGACCGCTGGCATTTATGGTATAGCGCTGTCTCTGAAAGCTTCCCCACAGCGCGTCACCAGTCACTTGGTGCTTTGCCCCTCCCCGTTTCGTGATGATATTGATGACGCCGCCCAAGGCATTCTTGCCATAGATGGCCGAGGCCCCAGGGACGATTTCAATTCGTTCGATCGAGTCATAAGGGATCAGGTCAAAATTGGTTGTATTAAAATCCGGTTCGTTGACTCGCACTCCATCTACAAATACGCTGATGCCCGGGACCGGTTGACCGTTAAATCCTCTCAAGTCGATGGATTGCTGAAACGCATTACCGACTTGGTCGTACATCACGATGCCGGTGGCCCATTGGATGGCCTCCTGAATAGTCTTGGCGCCGGATTTCCGCATGTCCTCGGCCGAGATGACCGTGACTTTCGCCGGAAGTGTCCGGGCATCGACCGGTTGATCCGGCAGCCTAGTACTGGAGACGACGACTTCTTTCACCTCCAGTGGTTCCTCTGATTCAGCCAATGATAGGAGTGGGAATACGGCAGTGACGGCGCTTGCCAGCAGCAGCGCACGGATGGCTGGTGCAAACAAATACACGATAGACCTCCCTTGTGCTCGAAGGGTTGAGTCGAACCGACTGCCGGCTGGGTCTCCTGACTTGCGGATCGCTGCTTCTCTGCGCCTTCCCATCTTTGCGTGAAACGTGAAACGTTGTTCGTGAAACGTCAGAAGAGACTTCCTCTAACTTCACGAGATACGCTTCACGGGCCACGCCACTAGACAGTGGTATCGTGCAGAGCTACTCCCCGCTTACAGTGGCGGCACCGTGATGGATTTGCACCATCTTCCCCGTCCCCGACATCGCTTCTCCAAAACTTCCTATGTAAGAACGTCTTCGCCCCCCATCTGCATCACAACCGGGCCGGGGCAGGACCCAGGTTGTCTTTCACTGCACGACCAATCCCATCGGGATGGTGACGCGAGGCCTGCCTGTGTGCGGATGCGCATCGACGATGACGTCGCACCCGTACACTGTCCGTAAAATATCCGGTCGAATCGTCTCCTCCGGTGTTCCCATCCGGACGAGCCGGCCATCTTTCAAGACAAGGACGCGATCACAATACTGACTCGCCACATTCAAATCATGGGACACCAAGACCACGGTCAATCGCCGCTCAGCACGAAGCCGACTGATAAGCCGGCCCATCTCGATCTGGTGATTGATATCGAGAAACGCGGTGGGTTCGTCCAGCAACAGAACATCGGGCTCCTGCGCCAGTGCCCTCGCAATCACCACTCGCTGTCGCTCTCCGCCGGATAGTTCAGAAACCAGGCGATCGGCCAGCGACCAGACATCGGTGTCGCTCATAGCCCGTTGCGCACAAGCGAGGTCGGCTTCCGTTTCCTCTCCCACACCCAGACTCCAAAGACGCGCCGGATGATGAGGATGCCGCCCCATCAACACGGTTTCCGCCACAGTGAAGGGAAACACTTGAACATGGTCTTGCGGCACGATCGCAACGACCCGTGCGATGTCTCGATGTCCAAGCTGTCCCAGGGGCCGGCCGCGGAGCAGAATCTCTCCGTCGCTCGGCGCCGCGAGGCCGGCCAGTAGTCGTAACAGGGATGACTTTCCGGATCCGTTCGGTCCGACGATACCAACGATCTCGCCGGCCTCAACGTGAAAGCTGAGAGGTCCCAGAGACCAGGCGTGCTCTGCTCCATCCGTCGGGCGGTAGCGAAAGGTAAGGTTCTCGGCCGTGAGCACGGGACCATCTTCGCGCAACCTGGTGCCTGCGTCTGCGATCATCTGGTCCGTTCTCTCACTCACATCCGGTCCTTTCGCCAGAGGAGGAGGTACAGAAAAAAGGGTCCGCCCACCAGCGCTGTCACGATCCCCACCGGAATTTCTGTGGGGGCGAACAGCGTCCGCGCCACCGTATCTGACAAGACGAGAAACATACCGCCCACCAGCGCGGAGGCCGGCAGGAGCACTCGGTGATCCGACCCGACCACCATGCGCACCGCGTGCGGAACAACCATCCCGACAAACCCGATCATGCCGCTGATGGAGACCACCGCCCCGGTCAATAATGCGGTCAGGGCGAACAGCCGTTTTTTCACCTGCTCCGTTTCAATGCCCAATGCCCGCGCCCCTTCTTCGCCCAGGGTGAGAATATTCAACGTCTGGCCCATACCCATGAGAAGCACCACCCCTCCTGCTGCATACAGGGTAAACACCGCAAGCATCGAGTAATCCGGCGCTGTCAATGAGCCCATCAGCCAGGCCATGAGTCCGGCCGAGCGATTGGGCTCCATGATGGACGTGATGAACATGATCACCGCTGTCAGGATGGCATTCAGAATGACTCCGGCCAGCAACAGGCTTTGGACCGGCAGCCGCTCCTGCGAGCGCGCCAGCCGATAGATGATGATCAACGAGAGCAACCCGCCGGCAAATCCGAATAATGGCAGGGCCGGCATGAGAGCGAGCGTCGTCCCGATTCCGAGCAGCATCGCAAGCGATGCCCCTAACGCTGCTCCGCTCGACACCCCAAGCACGTAGGGATCAGCCAGGGCATTTCTTAAGAGCGCCTGCAGAGCCACACCAACCGCGGCCAGGGTACCTCCCACCAGAAAGCCGGCCAGAACCCGCGGCAGCCGAATGTGCAACATGATGATGGCGTGGGAACTCGGCGTTGCAGCGTCGAATCTCCCCGGCGTCATTGCCTGCCCCAGTGCCTCAACGACGGCTCCCATATCGATGCGCGTAGCACCGAACAGAAGACTCACGACACACACCGCCAGACTGGCCGCGGCAAGACCACCCATGAGGGCAAGCCAGCGTTGGAATGTCAGAATCGTGTACGGGAGCAACCGTCTTGCGTTCTGACCGGCACTGCCCCTCTCGCACGAAGACCGCGACAGTGAGACCGGCTGGACCGGCAAAAGAGGGGGCGACGGTAGTGCCATCACAAGCCTTTAACGAGTCGTCAGCCCTGAAGCAGTGGATGCAGGATGCAGAATCTCCGCCAAGACCTCGAGCGCCTGCACGATACGCGGGCCAGGCCGATTCAGCAGATCAGCAGAGATCTGGTGGAGCCGCCCCCGGGCGACAGCCGTTATAGCGGGCCACTGTCGCCAGGCCTGCTGTTCGTCGGCCGAGATGCCTTCGGACTTGCCGGCCGGAAAGAGCAGCACTTCCGGATCCTGTTGCAGCACGATTTCCATGCTGAGTCGTGGGTACGGCGTGCTGCTCTTCGCCGCAACATTGATCCCCCCGGCCATCGTAATCAGCTGGTCAATGTAGCTTCCTGGCCCAACCGTGATAAGCGGCTGGCTGTTAAGCACATACAGCACACGGACAGGAGGTGCCCCTTCAATCCGCGACTTTAATTCTGCCATCCGCCGACGCAGCGTCATGGTCAGGTCATCGGCCGCCGACGAGCGATCGAGCATTCGTCCGATCGTGCTGAGATGGGCGAAGACGTCCTCGATCGTCGCCGCGGCCATGACGAACACCGGGACTTTCAGCTGTTCCAACTTCATGATGATGTCCGGCTTGAGAAACTCTTTTGGAGCCAGCACCAGATCAGGCTGAAGCGTCATCACCGCTTCAAGATTCGGGTTGGAGTAACCTACTTTCGGTTTCTGCAGCGCCTCGGGAGGAAAATTGCAAAACTCCGTGACACCGACCAGTTGATCCCCGGCACCGATGGCAAACAGGATCTCCGTCACACTCGGCCCCAAGGAGACAATGCGCGTGGGCGTCTTGGACAGATAGATTTTCCGTCCGGCATCGTCCACGAACGAGCGCGATGCCACATGTGTCATAAACGGCATGCCGGTGAGAATCCCTTGCGGCCGTCGTTTCATCTCGGCACACTCTCCTTCGCCACAGGCACCAACCGCCGCAGGAGACAGCACCCGCGAGACCAGCAGCCAGGCCACGAGGGCGGCGAGATATCGTCTCCGTTGAGTCAAATAAAAAATCCCCAAGGCCTACGTACGATAGACCCTGAGGATTGCACCCGCTTCTTCATCCTCACCCGTTCCCCAGCCCTCGAGGGAACAACGGTCAACCTTCCAGGCAGGTCTTCTGGCTCATGGTTCACCCTACTCCCCGTGCCTTCCCATCCCGAAGCGTAAGTCGCAACACGTGAGACGTAAAAGGACTACCTCCTTCCCTACGTCTTACGTTTCACCTTTCACGCTTTAAAACAGTGGCTCTCACGGGTTTCGTCCCCATCTACAGCGGCGGGACCGCGAGGGATTCGCACCCTCTTCCCTTACCAGGAAGTCGCAATGTCCAAGCACAATAGGAGAGAGTGACAAAACTTGTCAAGTTCAATAATGGACAGCGTTGCTCACCCCGCCCACGCCGGAGCCTTGTGCAGAGCCAAGCGAGACACAAAACCGACGGTTGAACAAGGGGTTTTGACAGGCCCACTCGGCACAGGGCTTGCTCAAATGCAGAGTGATTGGTCCACTCGATCCGGTGCCGACCGTCGAACCATATAATGGTACGGTGCTCGCGGCAGCACCCAGCTACAAGGGGAACGCGTCGTCTATGCGTCAGCTGATTATCACCCTCTGCATTGTCGGGCTCTTCCTTGAGATTTCCGGGCTGATCTGGTCCTCCAAGACGGACAAGCCGAGCGATGTCTTCGTAAGATTGTCGCAGGCGCCGGTTCGTTCCATCGAACATCCCTTGCAGAACGGATACTTTCTTCTCTTGGGTTTCGCCGCTGCCTCCGCCCTGGACCCTGTTCAAGTCGGTTACGACATCTGGCTTGAAACCGAGATCAAATCAGTCCATCGCGGGTTCGACCTGACGAAGTCGGGGCGATCCGAGCTTCGTCTCCCGGTCGCCCCCGATCAACTGCTCCCCGAATGGGACGCGCCCGATCCTCTCGAAGCATTCCAACGTCGTCAGGCGCCCTTTCGAGCGTCGATCGCTCAATACAGTACGCTGCTCAAGCGGTATGAGCAGTGGTTGACGATGCGCTTCGAAGATTGGGGCTATGCACACCGGGGCGTGCTGCGTGTGGACGACGTGCTTGGCGCACACCGCCTCTACATCGCCGAGGGGTTCGGGCAACAGACCAGCACAGGACTTGAACGGCTCGCCACGGATCTGGCTCGATGGCGGCTCGTGCTGCGGGAGGCGCGCACGCTCCCGATGAAGCTCATGGCCGAAGTGGTTCTTGAAGATGATGTGCAACTTCTCTCCCGCATCTTGAACCGGACGACGATCGACCAGGCGATCCTGGTTCGTGGGCTGAACCTCCTTCAACCGCTGACCTCCGGAGAGTACTCACTCAGATGGCCCGTCCAAAGTCAATTCATGCTGGGCTACACGCTCGGGCTGCAACCCGACCGCGATGGCATCTATTATCAGGACGATGCCGATAGACCGGCGAAGGAATCGCTGGCTCGCGCCGCGCGCCTTCATCCGGAGATCTTCCAAGCCGTCGAACATCCCCGTCCTCAAAATTTTCTGGGGCTCTCGTCCACCTCGCAGCGGACCTGGGACACCTATGCCACCTTCTACGATGCCACGATTAAGGCGGCAGAGTCCGTGCACAGCCCGCTTCCCAAGCTCCAGGACATCGCCCGCCATTCCCAACTGACCTTGCTGGAACGGATCGTCAACCCGCTGGAGTTTTCACCGGACTGGGAACTGGTCAGCCAGCGGCTCGTCGAAACAGACGCAAGGTTGCGATTGGCCGCCCTGCAGATCCTTATGAGGAATAGGTCTGTGACGGGCACCATTCCGACTCGTTTGGCAGCGGTGGGATCCATGTACTTCGATCCGTTTACGGGCCTGCCAATGTTGTGGAGCCCGACTCAAAAGAAGCTCTACAGCGTCGGGAAAGACGGGTTGGATGATGGTGGCGACCCCACTTTTGATATCAGCGTGCCACTCACCTCTGCGTCGAATTCCTCTGCCGCGATGGAAGCGCCCTCCTCCCACAGCTAATGCCGCGTCAACCTATCGGTCCGGACGAACCCTGTCTTTCATGGGGCAGCCTGCCGCGACGCTTGTCAGTTCTCATCAGGCTATGGTAGCATCGCGTCCACATGCACAAGAACCGACTTACTGGAAAGGAGTATGACCGTGGCTTTCAGGTGTGAGCTCTGTCAGAAGAAGCCTGCGTCCGGACACAACGTCAGTCATGCGAACAACAAAACCAAGCGGGTGTTCAATCCCAATATCCAGACCGTCCGCGCGATTGTCGACGGCGCGCACAGGCGCATCCGCGTGTGCACCCGCTGTCTGCGTTCGGGGTTGGTGAAAAAAGCGGTTTAGCCTCTCCGTTTGTTCTCGCCCAAAAAAATTACGGCGCCGCCCAGAGAACCCGGCCCCCACGTTCTTGCAATTTGATGGCCACCCGATCATCGGGAGAGAGTCGTAACGTACGTGTGCCGTCTTTGCTCGAGAGCACCAGACCGACCTCTCCGTTGGCATCCAGACCGAGACCGGCTCGGGCTTTCCCCTTGGAATCCAGGAGCAGGAATTCCTCCGCGTTCACTCCATTTGTCTTTTGTGCCTGGACCAACGCACCGTCGAGCCATCGTTCGCTCAATGCACCCCCAAGCATGCTCCCGACAAACACCGTGATCAGCAGCAGCACAAATCGTCCATGGCTCACGTGACCTCCTTTTGATCCGCGCCCCCCCTGTCTTCGGAAGGTACAAAAAAAGGACTTGGAACCTCTCAGGTTCTCAAGTCCTGGTCGTCTCGATCGACGCTTCACGAATATCGCTTCAGATCTTCATAGGGATGGGTTCAAATCCCCAAAACACTCGAGGAATTATCCGCTCGCCGCAATCACGAAACAACGAAAAAGAGGCTCGCGGTCGGGTCAAGCATGGTATGGAGCGGGCGATGGGATTTGAACCGCACTCCGTTCGCCGGATCGGCTCTGAAACCTGCCTCACGGCTCCTGCAACACTTAAGGTGTCTATCCGCTCGCCTCAATCGCGATGAGACGATAAACAGGCTCGCGGTCGGGGCAAGCACGGTATGGAGCGGGCGATGGGATTTGAACCCACGACAACTTGCTTGGGAAGCAAGGACTCTACCCCTGAGCTACGCCCGCTCGCTGGCACGCATCCTACGCGGGCCATCGCCACCAAGTCAAGAAACGAAAACGCAGCGCACGAC
>JBQTIO010000194.1:0-2529 GCA_052388075.1 Nitrospiraceae bacterium | reverse complement strand
GGACGAGTCGCTCTTCCTTGCCATCAATCGATTGGCCGGCCGGTCACCGGTCGTCGATCAGTTCTTCCTGCTACTGGGAAACCGCAGCACTCTGTACATGCCACTGGCCTGTGCCATTGCCTATTGGATTTGGGCCAAGCGGCGTGAAGCGATGCTGGGAGGGCCGGTCTTGGCGGGTGCGGTCGGTCTCTCGGATTTTCTGGGCGGACAACTCACATGGGTCTTTGAACGGGTCAGACCCTGTCGCGCGCTCAACGAAGCCGTGAAAATCGAGCCGAATGGCTGCGGAGGTCTGTTCAGTTTCCCGTCGAACCACGCAGTCAACACCGCGGCGGTGGCTGCCTTTCTCCAAGTGCTTTACCCACGGTCCGGTTGGGTCAGTTGGCCGATTGTAGGACTGGTGGGCTTCGCTCGTGTCTACGTGGGTGCGCACTATGTGACGGATGTCCTTGGCGGGTGGCTGCTCGGAGGGTTATTCGGCGGCGGCGCGGCATGGGCGCTGCTGCAATGGCCGACATTTCGGAAGCGGGTGATTCCGGCCGTATCGACGACCGTCGAAGAAGTTGAAGCAAGGTCGTAGGAAACAGTAAACAATCCCTCCCTACCTGTCAACGCCGGCCAGCAAATCTCTGCTCACCTGCTCCACATCGTATCCCCGGCCGATCAACACGAGCGCCGGTTCCGGCTCGTCCAACAGTGTGACGGGCGCGATCGTGACCTGACCCGGCGGCGCGTATTGAAATTCCTGCAGCTCCGGCTCGTTCGCAAATCGGAAATAGCCTTTCGCGCGATCAAGTTGTGGAGGAAGCGTCTTGGCCCAGGCAAGAAACCGCTGGCGATTCAGCGGGCCGGGCAAACGTATCGTTGTGGCGATGGGATGATAAGACGCGCGGGGATGGTTGCCGGCGTTCGGGGATTTGCGGAACACCACATTGGTCGGCGCGGCCGGTCTGGCTTCGGTACGCGGAGCCAGAAGCGCGAAAGGATCGAGACGCACATGAGCGGTTTCCCACAACCGGGCATAGGGATTCTGTCCCAGGATCGAGTCTCGGAAGCCCTCCCAATGGCCCGGGACGTAGAGATCCCGCTTGTTCAGGATCAATTCGTCTGCGCAGCGGATGGCCTGGGTCGTCACATAGACGCTGGAATGGCTTCCTTCGGTCGAGACTGGATGGAGCAGCGCGATGACACGTTCGAGCGTGGCCAATCGTGCGGTGTAGAGGTCGGTGACGGCATCGACGACTTCTGCCGGATCGGCCAGGCCTGAGCACTCCAGAATCAAGACATCCGATTCATAGTCTCGCACGAGCTGCGCGATGCCGCAGGAGAGATCTTCTCTTGTATCGCAACAGATGCAGCCGCCGGCGAGATTCAATACTTGTTGGGCGATGGTGCCCGCGCGCGGGCCGTCGATGCTGATTTCACCGGCCTCATTCATGAGCACGCCGACCCGTCGCCCCTGCGCCTTCCAATGTTCAAGCAGGCGCATCAGGAGCGTGGTTTTGCCCGCGCCGAGGGAGCCGCAGAGCATGTAGAAAGGCACGGGCATGTTACTGCTCCAATCGAGGCATCAATCGCGTGGTATCCACAGACGTGCAGGTATTCTACCGAGAGAAGAGAACCCTGAAAAGGTCAATGATGGTGTGCGAGCGTATCGAGTTCAGGATGCGGTTCGGCAAGTTTTCCGAGGTCGCAATGGACGTCGCCGGGATCACAGCACTCGGTTTCCAGCTGGATGGTCATGTGTTTGATCCCGAAGTCCGAACTGATGCGAGACTGGATCACCTGTAGCAGGTCGAGAGGAGCATGATCACCATCGATCATGACATGGCAGGTGAGCATGATCAGGCGCGGCTCCACCGCCCAGATGTGGAGATCATGCACATTCTTGACGCCAGGGATGGATTCCACAGTCGCGGCGACATGGGATGCGCTGATTGTAGGCGGGGTGGATTCCAGCAATACATCGAGCGACTCCTTAAACAATGGCCAGGCTCCATGGAGAATGGCGCCGACGACGAGGAGGCTGACGAGAGGATCCAGAACCGTCCAGCCGGTCAGGATGATGGCCCCGCCGCTTAACACGACGCCGAGCGAGACCCAGGCATCTCCCAGCATGTGCCAAAACGCGCTACGGATGTTCAGGTCATCTTCCGCGCCACGCTGCAGCAGCAAGGCGATACTGAGATTGGCCGCAAAGCTCGCGGCCGCAATGCCCATGACCCATCCCCCGTCGATTGGAACTGGTTGCAGCAGCCGCTTCATGCCCAGGAGGGTAATGCCAAGAGCAGTCAGCAACAGGATGAATGAGTTGAGAAATGCCGCGATCACGCCGGCGCGGTGGTAGCCGAATGTCCTGGTCTCGCTCGACGGCCTCCTGGTGATGATGTGCGCATACAGCGCCAGAAATAGCGAGCCCTGATCGACCAAATTATGCCCTGCATCGCTCATCAGCCCGATACTGTCGAGGAGCAGGCCGCCGGCGAACTCGGCAATGATGATCAGCGCGTTCAGCACCAGCGCGATGTA
>JBQTIO010000193.1:0-8680 GCA_052388075.1 Nitrospiraceae bacterium | reverse complement strand
ACTTCGGCAACCCGTACAACGACATCGGCGCGTACCTGATCGAGAAGGGCGAATTCGACGAAGCCATCGCGTGGTTTCAAAAAGCGATGCAGGCCAGACGTTACGAAAGCCCGGCGTTCCCGCACCTCAATCTGGGACGTGTGTATGAGCGAAAAGGGAAATGGACAGAAGCCATCGAATCGTACAAGCAGGCGCTTGCGCTCAACCCGAACTACGCGCTCGCCCGAAAGGCGCTGGGGCGGCTCATTAGCTCGTTAAACTGATCGGGTCTGTTTGGTCTATCTGGTCTATCCCGTTGAACCTATGACAACTAATTTCCACCAGACAGACAAGACAGACCAAATAGACAAGAGGACGATCCTCGTCGCCATCACGGATATTTTCTTTTATACCAAGGTGCGCGACGCGCTGGCGCCACAAGGCTACCGCCTGGAAAAAGCCCGCGCCCAGCAGGACATCGCGGAAAGAGCCGCGGCGACCCACCCGGCCGTGGTGCTTCTCGACATGAACGACCGGGCCATCGACGCGTTTCAGGCTCTGCAGACACTGAAGAATGATCCGCGCTTCAAAGCCATTCCGGTTCTGGCCTATGCGAACCATGAAGAGGTGGATACCTGGAACAGGGCCAAAACGCTGGGTGTGACCAAGATCGTCTCGCGTAATGAGTTTTCGTCCCGCACGAGAGAACTGTTGGAAGAAGTACTCAATGAGCATGTCACCAAGTCATAAAGTCCGAAAGTCATCAAGTGTGGAGACTTTCGACTTGGAGACGCCCAGACTTTCAGACTGAAGATGAAGCAATCTCTTCTGCACGCTCAGCACGCTCAACTCGGCGCGGTCTTCGAAGAGGTGACCGCCTGGACGATGCCTGCCCACTATGGCGACGTGGCGGCGGAGCATCGAGCCGTTCGACAGGCGGTGGGGATCGCCGATCTGTCGCATCGCGGCAAGATCCGGGTCACGGGCGACGACCGTGTGAAATGGCTGCAGAGCGTCATCAGCAACGACGTGCTTTCGCTGCACCCCGGTCAGGGCCGCTATTCCAGCCTCTTGAGCCACAAAGGGAAGATGCTGACCTACTTCCGCCTCTACATGCAGACCGATGCCGTGATGTTGGAGGACGTGGGCGAGATCGGCGAGACGACGTTTCAAACCTTGCGCAAGTTCCTGCTCTACGGCACCAAAGCCAAAATGGAAAACTGTGCCGACAGTTGGGGCCTGCTCTTGATCAGCGGCCCGAAGGCTCCGCACGTGATCCAATCCGCCTTCGGCGTCGATGTCGCCGACCTGCAACCGGTGAACTTCGTCACCGCGCAGATCGGCGGGGCCGCGGCCCTGGTGCTGCGGACAGAGGAAACGGGCGAGGTCGACATCGAACTCCTGCTCCCGGCGACCGGCCTTTCGACCGCATGGAGCACGATCATGGAGGCCGGTGCCAGGTTCGGCATCAGGCCGATCGGGAACCAGGCGCGCGAAGCGCTGCGCCTGGAGGCCGGCATTCCCAAAGCCGGGCCGGACTTGAACGAAGAAATCGTCCCGCCCGAAGCGAATCTGGAAGAGAAAGCTTTCAGCCTCACCAAAGGTTGCTATCCGGGCCAGGAAGTTGTCGCACGGATGGACACCTACGGCAACGTGCGCCGCCACCTGGTGGGATTGACCATGAAGGATTCGACGGTGCCCCCAAAGGGGGCGAAGCTGTTTGCCGGTGATCGGGAAGTGGGCTGGATCAGCAGCGCCGCACACTCGCCCCAGCTCGGGCAGGTCATCGCCTTCGGATTCCCGTTGCGCGACTTCAGTAAGCTGGGCACGGAGCTGACCGTGGAATTCGACAGTCGCAGACACCCGGCCACCGTCCGCGCCTTGCCCTTCTATGCGAAGAGCTAGCCGAGCTATGACGCCACGCTGGATGGTCTTGATAGTGGTCCTCGGCCTCATGCCGCTGATCTTGGCCATGCGACCAGTGGATGAAGCGCTGCTGACGGCGGCCTCTAAAGGGAACCTCGGTGAGGTGAGTGCGCTCATCGAGAAAGAAGCCGACGTCAACGCGGCGAACGAGGACGGAGTGACCCCTCTCTACAATGCAGCCGAAATGGGGCATGGAGACATCGTCGCACTCCTCTTGATCAGAGGAGCGGATGTGAAGCAGGCGACGGCAGACGGCGTGACCCCCCTCCACATCGCGGCCGAGCTGGGTCACCGGGCTATTGTTGCGCTACTCTTGGAGAAAGGCGTGGACGTCAACCAGATACGAACGGACAACGGTGAACCCCCACTCTTTACGGCAGCCCAGGAGGGACATCGCGAGATTGTGGCACTACTGTTGGACCACGGCGCGGACGTGAAGCAGGTCAGGTCGGGCAACAATGCGACCCCGCTCTTCATCGCAGCCGCGAAGGGCCATCGGGAGATCGTGGTGCTGCTGTTGGACAAAGGGGCGGAGGTAACGCCGGCGACAACGAACGGATGGACTGCCCTGCACGTCGCTGCATTACAAGGCCATCGGGAGATCGTGGCGCTGCTGGTTGGGCAGGGGGCAGACAAGACGGCGAAGGATGCCAAAGGCCTGCGCCCGGTGGATCGTGCGCGTCAGAAAGGCCACACAGCGCTGATTTCGTTGCTGGAGCCGTGAGCCCGCGGAGGTCGTGAGAGGCGCGCTAGATGACGCCTCACCCACCCGCTAGTTTTCCGGATTTCTTGCCGCCGTCACGGCGCCCGCAAACGCCAATAGGCTGTTCCGTTCCTCGTCATCCAGCGCCAGCAAGAGATGCGCTTCTTCGCCATGCATGAGGCGCAAACTCAAGAATGGTTCTTCACGGCGTTTTTCTTTGTTGTCCCACATCGCGTCGATCACCTGTACTTTGTCCAGTTGCCCGACCGACACCACGTCGTAGCGGAAATAGGAGTCGCCGATGACGATGTCGAACAGCACGTTGCCCACCGTCAACAGCACCAGATTAAACCGGCCTTGATCCTCGTACCCTTCCGGCAAGAACCTATTGACATGGCACAAGGCCACCTTCCGGTCGCCCAGCGCCACGCGGATTTTTGCTTTGAGCGCCTGATAGTCGATCTGCAAGGCCTTTTCATCCGGCCCTGTGGCTGTCACAGCCGTCGCTTCCGCTCTTGAGAAAATGTCATCGGCGGACATCAATCCCGACATGACCTGTTCCCCCCTCTGTATCATTGAATCCGACGTGAGTGACGCATCCCCGGACCTGAAGCCGGCTGGAGTGATGCCACCGTAACCGGCTGTCGGCCAGGATTGCAAGGGGGAAAGGCGAGAGCGACCGCTACGTCGCGGAGAGTCGATGAGAGAAGCGGACCCGCCCGGTATCATCCATAAATACGACTTCGAAGGACAAGGCGGTCACCCGAACCATCCCGAAATTATAGTACCCGCCTTCACGCACCAGATTCCTTGGATTGAGGGCAGGACTCGGAGAGGACATCTGCCCCGGCGCTGCCGAGAGCGGACCCGCGGTGAATTCATGGAAGTCGGGCACTCCATCTCCCGTGGGATCGTAGGCATTGGCCTGCACATAGTGCACGTCGCCCGCAATGAACACGACGTTCTTCAACGGTTGACCGAGAACGGCATCGACGATCACCTGCCGTTCCCGCTCAAAGCCCGTACCGTCCGGCCCGCCCGCCCAGCCGTCGTTGCCGGGGACCGCCAATCCGCCATTCTTGGGAATGGAGAGCGGCACGGAGGTCACGATGAGCTTCCAGGTTGCCGTGGAATCCTTCAATCCTTGGAGCAACCACTGCAATTGCGCCGCGCCGAGCATCGTTTTCGCAGGCCCGTCTCGGTCGGCATTACGACTACGGTACGACCTAGTATCCAGAATGAACAGCTCCACGTCGGCTCCGTAACGAACCGCGCGATACATGCGATGCGGATCGTCCGACGGAGTGGCGATCGGCCAGTACTCCAGCAGAGCCCGGCGCCCATCCGGCATCCGTGCTTCGACCGGACCGGCGAAGTTATTCCACACCTCGTGGTCATCCCACACCACATAGACCGGCACGGTTTCAAGAAACCGGCGAAGCGCCTCGGCGCCCCGTTGGTACCGGTGTCGCGCGCGATATTCCGCCAGCGTTGCCGCTTGAAAATCTGCGCCCGGCTCGTTTGGCGGCGATGGACAGGTGTCGTCGCTGTAAATCGTGTCGCCCAGGAACAAGAAGAAGTCCAGGTTCTGCCGCCGCATCACGTCAAAGATCTGATAACCACCCGCACCTTGGCGGCATCGCCCCTGCCCGCCGAGATCTCCGCTCCAGGCAAAGGTCAGCGGCACGGAGGTACCGGCATCCGGAAGAGTCGTCAATTCCCCTCTCGCCGCAAGTTCGGGTTGGAGATGATCGTTCCCCGCTTGTGTTTTCCCCACCAGCATGTGATAGCGATAGCGCGTGGCAGGACTCAATCCCTCAAGGCGGATCGTTAGAGTAAAATCGGATTCGGCGCTGGTCACCAACCGTGCTGTCCTGGCGACCGGCGCAACCAGGGTCGCCATCTTTGAAATCGTCTCCCAGGTCGAGGGCGGCGCCCACTCCACCTGCACCGTGGCCGGCCCGTCAGTGCGCACCCAAAGCAACGCGCTGGTCGAACCGACATCGCCCACCGCAATTCCTTGCGGCAGGAGATCCTTGGCTAAGACGATTGATTCCCGAAACGGACTCTCCGGCGGAAGCCCTTCACGCGAGGGTGAGACACAGCTGATCGGGATAGAAGCGAACAGGCAGACACAGGCCGGCAGAAACGGGACGCGCATGGGGCAGTCCTACCCCATGGGAGAAACGAGGTCAAGCAAGGAGTCCGGATCGAGGTCTTGAAAAGGAGGAAAGCCGACCGGCATACTGACCGACATCACACGAGGGTTGCGATGCACGACAGCGGCTGCTGTGTCCCAAACTGCCAAGCCCACCCCTATGCCCCGGCCGGTACCCGCTCTGTCTGCAAAGATCACTTTCTCAATTTCCTCACCTGGCGCCGCCGCCGTGGTCCCCAGATGTTTCACTCGTATGCCGCAATGACAATGGAGCAGCGCGACACCATCGCCGCCGAGTGGATCAAGACCATCCATATCAACGAGGTACCGGCCGCCACGCAAAGACTCTGACGGACGATCATCGCTGACTCTAGAGCGACAAGCCGTAAACATAGAACTCTTCGTCTCGTTTCCACCCCAACACCTCGTACAACCCCTGCGCCGATAGGTTGGTGATCGCCGTCGCAAGCTCCAGACGAACCGCTCCTGCGGCGCGGGCAGTCTCAGCAGCAGCTTTCAGCAACAGAGTCCCGACGCGGCGGCGTCTTGCGGCAGGCGTCACAAAGAGATCGCTGAGTAGATAAATCGGCGCCGCGAGGACCGACGAAAAAGTGGGGAACAGCTGAACAAACCCAATGGCCACACCATTCGTAGAGTCCTCGGCGACGAGCACCATCGACTCTCCGCGCGCAAGGCGCTCAGCGAGGAAGTTCCGCGCCACGATCACGTCCGACTGCTGCCCGTAGAACTGGCGGTACCGGTCGAACAGCGGGACCAGCTGATCGAGATCCTGCAACGTTGCTCGACGTACAGTGTCGGTCATGAATTGGCTGTGCCCGGCTAGTGGTCTCACACTGCTAGCATGCACCCAGCCCCATCGGTTCGATTTGACCGTTCCACTTTTGTGAGAGCAAGGGGATCATCTGACGGAACTGTGGCACGTGACGATCCTGAGCAGCCAACAGGAAGAGAACATGGGGCGTGCGAAACGCTTCCGTCAAACGCGCTCCAGTCTTTTCGCGTAGCTGCATCATCATTCGCTTTGCAAACGCTGCCCGCTGCTCATGGCGGAAATGCTGGTAGACCAGAATAGAGCAACCGACTTGCCAAATTTCTTGGATCTCCAGCCAGGTAACATACTTCGATGAGCCTTTGCGACCGAGGAGTTTCGAGGGCACCTCGATTCCGTTGTCAGGATCGACAAACACTAGATCGGAACCCCGAGTCGCACAGAGCAGACCTTCACACCAGGCTTCGCGGTCCTGACGCGCATCCGGAACCACTGCCGAGTAGTAAGTCGTCCTGGGCAAAAGCTGTGAGCCTTCAATAAGCGATACTTTGGGGGCGGGTGCCGGTCGAAGTATCTCTTCGAGGCCATCGAAGAGTTCAGGATCGTATCGTTTCCAAGCATCAGGATCCTGGAGATAGGAGCGGAATCTTCCGTCTCGACTTTTATCGTCGGATGTCAGCATCCATGCGACAAGAAGCTTGCCCGTGCCAATTGTTTGAATCGCGCGTAATAGCCCGTACTTACGATAGTCGTGGACGTCACCAAAGTACTGGTTCTTCATCCCATAATCCTATTGTCAGACCTGCTGCGCAGTGGTTACCAACTGATCGCGAAGCACTGTAAGGATTTAATACTCTATCACTTACCATCACATTTCCCTTCTCAAGCGGGTGATCTCGCAGTCTTCTCCTGCGCGCATTGAGCGAGCACCGCCTCCTCTCTTGCTCTCTCATTTCAAGCGGGCAGCCTGGTGGTCTCCTCATCGCGCGCATGCAACGAGCACCGCCCACTGCTCCCCATTCGATAAGACTTGTGTGCGCGTTGCGCGAGCACAGGAGACTACCAGGCTGCCCGCTCTTCCCACCCACTCTTATTCTTTCCCTCTTTTCAGCGGGTGGCGCCGACCAGGTGCCTGGCCGCCCGCAGCGGGGTCCCTACACCGGGCGGGGTGCGAGGACGGCCGGGCCTGTCCTCTTACGAGTCTCTTTCAAGCGGGCAGCGGTGTGGTTTTCCCCTGCGCGCATTCACCGAGCATCGCCCGAAATCGACAAATACGATCAACTCCTGCATGCGCGGTGAGCGAGCAACGAAAACTACACCGCTGCCCGCATTCTTACCCTGCCACCGGCGACCCATGATGATGAATCATCAGCCACTCGTCGCCGATGCGTTCGAAGAGATTCGTGGCAAGCACCTTCGCCTGCTGCGGCTCGTCGGACTGTTGCGTGGTAATGTTCTCGACGCAGATGACCCATGCCATGTCGCCCGCTACCTGCACCATCACGTCGGTGAGTTCGAACTTCATCGAGAACGTGTTGTTGAAGATCAGCACCCAGGAGTCGCGCACGCTCGGCCAGTCGGACCGGAGCGTCCAGCCCGGATGGACGCAGGTGACATACTCCTGATGCGCCCAGACCTCGTCCATCTTGGCGATGTCCAGACTCTCGAAGGCGTCGTAGAATTTCTGGTTCGCCTTCGTTACTTCTTCAATACGCTGGCTCAGCATGGACGACCCCTGACACTGAAAGGAAGCCGTATCATACTGCAACCATACTGACGAGGGCGAGGGGAGAATGGAAACAGATAGTGGCAAAGTTCTTAGTTTTGAGTTCTTAGTGTTGAGTTCACACTCAAAATTCAACACTCACAACTAAAAACTGGTTGGAGGCGGCTAGGACGTGAGCCGGGACGTTTGGCGATTGACGACCCACACGCCGGCCAGGATGAGACCGATGCCGATGACTTCGATGACGCCGACCGATTCTCTCAGAATGAGGGCGGACAGCCCGACGGCTGCGACCGGTGTGAGGTTCCCCACGACTGACGCCCGCGAAGGACCGATACCTTGCACGCCGAATAGCCAGGCCTGCTGGGCCACGGCCGTGGCAAACACCACGAGATAGCCGAGCGCAAGCCAATCGGGCGTCGTCACCGACGCGACACCCGCGTCCATCATCTTCCGATCGGTCCAAAGAAGCGGGATCTGCAGGGCCGTCGCGACCAGCAGCGTGGTCCAGTTGACCGTCAGAGGCGAGACCCGTTCCATAATCGTGCGGCTTCCGATGCTGTAGAGCGCCCAACTCACCACGCCCAGGAAGACCAGCGTGCTGCCCAGCAGCGGCTGTTCGCCGGCCGCCTGGAACCCAGCCACGGACACCAGTCCGACGCCCGCAAAGGACAGGACCGCTCCGGCCCACACGGCGCGAAGCGGGACGTCGCGGATCAGCATCGCCGAGAGCAGCGCGGTCACAACAGGACTCGATCCGATGATCACTCCTCCCACGGCTCCACTCACGTACCTCAGTCCCATCAAAATCAGTAGGTGATTGCCCAGCACACCGAGCCCGAGCAGGCCCAACAGGCGGACATCCGACGCACCGATCTTGATGACACCGCCCTCCTGCAACCACCAGGTCACCAGGAGGATGGCCAATCCACCGATATCGCGGAGGACCGAGGCTTCAACGGCGGAGAACGATCCGAGCGCCATCTTCTGCGCCACAATCGAGCCGCCCCAGAGGACCGCCGCAAGCACGACCGATCCATAAGCCAGCGTAGTGGATGGGTGCGTCATGTCCATGGGAGATACCGCTGTTTCTATCCCCCGTCAAGAAGTATTCAGTGGCGCACGCAGTTACTTGACTGCGCTGACGTTTGTGGTAGTCTGCCGCACCCACGTGAGGCCGGTGACAAGGAGGATCTCGTATGCGCCAGAACCGAGGCGTTCGGGGATGTATGTCTATCCTGCTGACTTCGCTGCTGCTCGTGAGCGGCTGCTGTGTCGTGGGAAGCGGACGTGAAGGCCTAGGTTAAGGCTGAGGTCAGGGTGCAGTAAGGAGGCGTGACGATCAACGTGTCCCGTCCGCGGACGGCACTTCTGCCAGGCAGAGCACGCTATAGCCCG
>JBQTIO010000192.1:0-19614 GCA_052388075.1 Nitrospiraceae bacterium | reverse complement strand
GTGCGCATCGTGTTGACGGCGGGAACGTCGCAGCAGGGAGACCGGAGTTTTGTGGAGGATATGTGCCGGACTGCCTCGGCCGGCAGGAACGTAACGCTCTATGCGGATGAGTTCCGCTGTCCTCTGCCGGCCGGTGTCATCGCCAGGACTCTGTGGGAACTGTTGGCTCATGATCGGCCCGGCCTCTATCACCTGGGCGGTCGTGATCGGCTCTCGCGATGGGAGATCGGCGAGGCGTTGCTGCCCTGGTATCCCGAACTCCGGGGGCGCCTTCTGAAGGGCTCAGCCCGCAACCATCGTGGTGCTCCGCGTCCGGGCGATCTCTCGTTGAAGTGCGAAAAGATCCAGGGGCTCCTGTCGTTTCCCATACCGGGATTCCGCGGTTGGCTGGCTACCCTGAGGCAACGCGGTCAGGACTTGTGGGACTATGAGGCTGGCGTCTCGTGAAGCATACAGCCATGACGTGATGGGAGAACGGGATGATTGAACCTATTCCATGGTCTCTCGTTCTGACGGCATATCTCGCCGTGGTTGTCGCTATGACTGGACTGTGGGTGATCGAAGGACGCGTGCGGAATGCCTCCATTGCGGATGCCGGATGGTGCTTGGGTCTCACCGGCGTGGTGTTCTGGTACAGCGCGCAAGCGACCGGAGAGGTCCCGCGAAAAATGCTGGTGGCGCTCCTGGTCGTGCTCTACGCGGGGCGACTGGGGCTCTATATTCTCACCCATCGTGTGATCGGGAAGCAGGAGGACGCTCGTTATCGCCGCCTGCGGGAGCGTTGGGGCGCATGGGGAGCGGTGAAAATGTTCGCGTACTTCCAGATGCAAGCGCTGGCCGTCGCGGCCTTCTCACTCCCGTTTCTGGTGGTGATGCGGAATCCGCGTCCCCCCTTCGATCTGACCGAATCCGTCGGGTTATTGATCTGGACGGCCGCCGTCTTTTGGGAAACCAGAGCCGACCGGCAACTCGCGCAATTCCGTGCCGATCCCCGAAATCACAATCGTGTCTGTCGCGAGGGACTCTGGCGCTATTCACGCCATCCGAACTATTTTTTTGAATGGCTCCACTGGTGGGCCTATGTGGTGATGGCGATCGGGACGCCCGACTGGCTGCTCACGTGGATTGGGCCGGTCGGAATGGGATGGGCGCTGCTCAAGGTGACGGGCATTCCCTGGGCGGAAGAGCAGGCGTTGCAGACGCGGGGTGACGCGTACCGGCGGTATCAGAAGACCACGAACGCGTTTGTGCCGTGGTTTCCCAAGCACCAGTGATTTACTTGTTCAGCGCGGCCAATCGGGCCCTCGCGTTGTCAGCCTCTTGACTCGTCGGGTAGAGACGAACGATGTCTTCGTACAACTGCTTCGCGTGAGGCAGATTCATCTGCCGTTCCTCGAATTGGGCCGTCTCCAAGAGCTCCTTGGACTTGTCGCCGGAACAGCTCAGCAGCATGAAACAGAGAGCGCAGAGTATGAATCGGGCGATCGTCATCGTCGTGATCTCCGCGGGTATCCTACCGGCCTGATGCGTGGCTGTCCAGCCCATCGCATCACCATTAGACCGCGTCGATGCCGTACCTTGGGGCTGTGATGCCCTCGCTCCGACAGTGCGGGCAGCGGCCGGGCCTGGTGAGTCTGGTTCGGTCTTGAAACACGAACCCGCAATCGGGACAGGCCGACGGTTCGACGATAAACGTTCGAGCGCGATCCCGGGCAACGGTCTTGACGACATGAGTCAAATGCTCTTCAACCTGACGTTCCGGGATACCGAGCAGTTGCGCCAATTGATAAGTCGACAGCCTGGTGCCGGTCAGAAGGTCCATCATGCGCTGACGGGGAGTGCGCTCGGACGGCAGCATCGCGTCATCGTAGGCGAGGGAACGAGGAAAAGCCAGGCCGGGCGACACCTGCATAGGAGCACTGCTGTTAGCCCCTTAAATAGTTGAACCTCACCTCCTGTTCTGTCAAAATCCATCCCCGCATCGATAGTTACGTCAGAATCAACCAGGTTGGCCGGACCGGGATCGCGACGGCTCATCCCGACGGTGTCGTGTCAGGCCCATTCCATAGACGAGGAGGTCTGAGGAAATGAAATTCCTCGCAGTCCACCCCGGTCCGCTCATGTACACCAAGATCTATTTACGCCTGGAACCACTGGGGCTCGAGATGGTGGCTCAGGCTGCCCGCCAAGCGGGGCATGACGTTCGCCTGATCGATCTGCAGGTGGAAACGTGGAAGGACTATCAGGCGCTCATCAGAACGTGGAAGCCCGACGCCGTTGCGTTCGGCTGCAACTACCTGGCGAATGTGCCGGAGATCGTGGATCTCGCGAAGCTGACCAAGCAGGAATTGCCGAACAGCTTCGTGTTCGTCGGGGGACATAGCGCATCGTTTGTGGCACAAGAATTCCTGGAACATGGGGAAGGGGCGATCGATTGCGTGCTCAAGGGCGAAGGGGAGGCGTCCGCCCCCAAGCTGCTGCAGGCCGTGGAACATGATCGCAGGGCGATCAGGAAGGTTCCCGGCGTGGTAACCCTCGACGGAGAAGGTCCGCCGGCGCAATTCATCGAGAGCCTCGACGAGGTGCGCCCGGCGCGCGATCTGGTCCGGCACCGGCGCAAGTATTTCATCGGGGTCCTGGATCCCTGTGCCTCGATCGAGTTCGCCCGCGGTTGTCCCTGGGATTGTTCGTTCTGCAGCGCCTGGACCTTCTACGGCCGCAGCTATCGGATGGTCAGCACGGAGAAGGCCGTGGAGGAACTGGAGCAGATTCAAGAACCGGGGATCTTCCTGGTCGACGACGTGGCGTTCATCCAGCTGAAGCAGGGAATGGAGATCGGCGAAGCCGTGGCCCGGCGAGGGATCAAGAAACAGTATTACATGGAGACGCGCGGCGACGTCCTCTTGCGCAACAAGGGCGTGTTCAAATTCTGGAAGACGCTGGGGCTCCAGTACATGTTCCTGGGCGTGGAGGCGATCGACGAAGAAGGGCTCCGCATGCATCGCAAGCGCATCTCGTTGGGGCGAAACTTCGAGGCGTTGGAGTTCGCCCGCTCTCTGGGCATCACCGTGGCCATCAATTTGATCGCCGACCCTGACTGGGATCGAAAGCGATTCGAAGTGATTCGGCAATGGTGCTTGGAGATTCCTGAGATCGTGAACATCAGCGTCAACACGCCGTACCCCGGAACCGAAAGCTGGCACACGGAATCGCGCAAGTTCCAGACGCGGGATTACCGCCTCTTCGACATTCAACATGCCGTGCTGCCGACGAAGCTCCCGCTTCCCGAATTCTACGCGGAGTTGGTCAAGACCCAGCAGGTACTCAACAAGAAACATCTCGGATGGGCGGCCTTGAAGTCCACCGCAGCGCTCGCAGCCGGGCATCTCATGCGCGGGCAGACCAACTTCGTGAAGATGCTCTGGAAGTTCAACAGCGTCTACAATCCGAAACTCCAGATGGCCGATCACCAGCGCCCGGTCTCCTACCAGATGGCGCTCCCGCCGCCCCAGCGGGCGAATGTGGATTCGAAGCTGCTCTATATTCTTCCTCCGAAGGGACGACGAGCACGTGCTCTCGACGACTCCAGCGAACAATTCGTCGAAGCCACCCGCATGGGGACCAGCGTCTAGCTTCATTCCTTCTTGGGCCCTAGGCCGCCGGCACCTGGTATACTGAACTGCCGCTGCGGTTGGGTCTGCCTCGCACGTATGAACACACCGGATTGGGCTGAACTTGCCGAACTTGCGCTGACCCGAGTCCGCCGATCGGGCGCGGACTACGGCGATATCCGTATCCAGCAGAGCTTCAGCGAGCACATCCAGGGCGAGGATCGCCGGATCGCGTCGATCCGGAATGTCGAGGACACGGGGTTCGGCGTGCGCGTGCTGTATCACGGAGCCTGGGGATTCGCCGCCAGCTCGATCCTCTCACTCGAAGAAGTCCCGCGCGTTGCCGACCTCGCCGTGGAAATCGCAAAATGCTCGGCGTCGATCGCAGTCGAGAAGGTGCGATTGGCCGAGGAGCCCGTCCATCACGACCGGATTGTGACCCCTGTCCGCCTCGATCCCCTCACTGTGCCGCTGGAACGGAAAACCGGCCTGTTGCTCGAAACCATGGAGGTGCTGCATCGCCAGCAGGGCATCGTACGGAGCAGCGCAGAGTTGTGGTGGTGCCGGGACCGCAAGCGCTTCGATTCGACGGAAGGGTCGGCCATCGACTTCGACCTGCTGGCCGCAAGCGGCGCCATGAGCGCGACGGCCCTGTACCAGGGGCGCTTCGCCAGCCGGTCGTTTAACACGCCACATCTCCGGAGGGGGTATGAGCTGATCGAAGAGGCTGGCCTGCTGCGGGAGGCGCCGCGCGTCGCCGGTCAGGCGGTCGAAAAGGTCAAGGCCCCGGTGGTTGAGGCAGGGCCGTACGATCTGGTACTCGATCCCGAGCATCTCTCCCTGACCATACATGAATCCTCCGGCCATCCGAGCGAACTGGACCGGGTGCTCGGCTACGAGGCCAACTACGCCGGCACCAGCTTCCTCACCACAGACAAGCGCGGCACGTTTCGCTATGGGTCCCCCCATGTGACGCTGGTGGCCGATAACACGGAACCGGAGACGCTCGCTGCAACCGGCTACGACGATGACGGTGTCGGCTGTCAGAAGTGGGACATCGTGCGCGACGGCCTGTTTGTCGGGTATTGCACGAGCCGCGAGGTCGCGCCGAAAATCGGGGAGGCGAGGTCGCGTGGCTCCAATCGGGCCGACGGGTGGGGCAGCGTTCCGATCGTGCGCATCGCCAACATCGGTCTTGAGCCTGGTTCCGCGACGCTCGATCAGCTCATCGCCGATGTGAAGCGCGGAATCTATATCGAAGGCCACGGTTCCTACAGCATTGATCAGCGCCGCTACAACTTCCAGTTCGGCGGCGATGCGTTCTGGCTGATCGAGAACGGCAAGCGCCTTCACATGCTACGAGACGTGATCTACCATGGCATCACGCCCGAGTTCTGGAACAGCTGCGACGGCGTCGCCGACCGGTCCTTTCGCTGCCGGCACGGGTTTATTACCTGTGGAAAGGGGCAGCCTGGTCAGTCGGCCTGGATGACCCATGCCGCATCCCCTGCGCGGTTCCGGAATGTTCAGGTCATCAGGGGGGAGGGCCGATCGTGAGCGACGAGAGCGCCAAACCCTGGCCGAAGATGACCAGCCGTGACGAATTTCGCTTCCTCGCCGATCTGGTGCTCGCCCGATCGGCCGGCGACGACACGGTGGTCACCCTGCATGATCGTCACTCCGGAACTACCAGATTCGCGAATAATCAGGTGATCCAGAACGTGGATTCACGACACGGCACGCTGGCGGTGACGGTTGCGTTCGCGGGACGGCACGGTACGGCGACTACGACGGATTTTACGGCGGGGGCGGTGCAAGAGACGCTGGCGCGCGCCGAGCGGCTTGCCCGGGTCTCGCCGGAAGATCCGGAATACTTGCCGCCTCCCGAACCGAACGCGTTCTCCGAACGTGAGACGGCCAGGCCGGAGACCGTGGCGGCCGGACCGATGCGCCGTCTCGAATACGCGAACGAAGCGATCGGGCAATGCCGCATGGAAAATCTCATGGCAGCCGGTCTCGTGCAGTCCTCCGCATCGGCGGTGGGGATTGCGGCGGGCAATGGCCTCTTCGGCTACGAGGCGCGTGCCGACGCACGGTTTAGTCTCACGGTTCAAGCGGGCGACGCCACAGGGTGGAGCGCAGCGGCTCACCGCTCGGTCGATCATTTGAAAATTCAAGAGCGAACCCTGGTGGCCATCACCAAGGCGAAGCAAGGTCGCGACCCCGGCGAGCTTCCGCCCGGACGCTATCCCGTCATTCTGGAACCGGCGGCTGTGGCCGGCCTCTGGACGTGGCTGTTGGGTTCGCTCGATGCCAAGTCCTACGACAAGGGCGTCAGCCCTGTCGCCAAGAAGCTGGAGCGGCGAATTGTAGACGAACGGCTGACGCTTCAGAATCTGCCCGCTCATGCCGATCTACTCGGCACGGGGTTTACGTCCGAGGGATTGCCGAGCGAGTCGTCGGTCTGGATCGAGCAGGGCGTCTTGAAACAGCTCGCCTACGATCGCTTCACGGCGAAGGTCCATGGGGTGAAGACGATTCCGACAATCGACGCGCCGGTTTTATCTGCCGAGGGTGGCGCCTCCCGGACGGTCCAAGACCTCATCAAGCGCACCGAGCGCGCCATTCTCGTGACCAACTTCTGGTATATCCGCTCCGTCAACCCCAGTGACCTCACCTTGACCGGCATGACCCGCGACGGGACGTTTCTCGTGGAGAAGGGCGCGATCGTGTCCGCGGTCAAGAATCTCCGGTTCCACGAGAGTCCGCTCCAGGCGTTTCGCCGGATCGATGCGTGGACGGCGCCGATGGAAGCTGTCACGTCGGAGAGCGGCAAGATGCTGGTTCCGGCGATGGTCCTGCCGGAATTCAACTTTTCGAGCGTAACTCGATTTTAGAAACCGGATCGGCCGCGCGGGATGCCCGGTCCGGGACGTCCCATCTCAATGAAAAACATTGACTCTTTCTTCAGTCAGGAGTAAACAATAGAAGGTTCGGACGTGCTTGTAAAATGCCGGCGCAACCCGTATGGCGGGCGCTCCGGCGCGGGTCGAGGTGGCCGACCGCTCGTGAGAGGCGACCGGTTGATGGGTGCGGAGGAGATCTGCGATGTCCCGCCGATTCAGCGATGAGCCGATCAATCTGATCCATCGCATTCCCACACCCGAACAACTTGCTTCGGCACGACCGGCGAAGCGGTCCTTCGGCCAGGCGATCGTGGAAGCCGCGGCAAGCTATGTGCGAGCGGCTGCGGATACGATCACCCGGGTCACTCGAGTCGACCGGACGACGCAGGTGACCGCCGGCACCGACAGCGCCGCTGAGGATCGCCTCGAGGAGTGCGCGGGTGAGCCCACTCCGGAGAACCTCGCTTCTCCTGGTACGGGAGCGAAAGCATCGCCAGGTGTCGGTGAGCCGATCGAGACAGTGACGGATCCGTTCAGCCGGGAGGACTTCAATCCGCCACCATCAGTGTCGATTTCGGCTGTCGTCCAGCCTGAGGAAATGGCCGAACTCAGGGCCTACCTCCTCAGCCAACAGCAGGACATCGCCCGTCTTTCAGCCCAGATTCAGGAACTGAAGTCGCTGGTGGTCTCGCAGCAACAAGTGCTCGTCCATCTCGGCAAGGAGCTGGAGGCAGGCACCTTGTCTCCTCTGATGGGGGGGATTGCTTCTGCCGCGCCGAAACGGAGTAGACCCGTTCGCCGGAAACCCATCACGAAAGACAAGGCGGTAGCGCAGCAGGAGGATCAGAATCGGTCCTCGCTCGGCCTGTGGCCCGCATCGCCGCGCCGACCGGATTTGTGATTGCGCCGGCTCGTCGCCGTCGTCTCGGCGACTTTCTCTTTTTCATGACACCGCGCTCTATGCTGACAAGCACGATCCTCGGCGGATGCTTGTTGGGCGGAGTCATGTGGCTCGTGGCCGGTGATGTGAATCGGGCCCGGGCGGCGATCCCCTCGGCTGCACGCCAACCTGTTCCGCTGTTTGACAACCTCGGCTCGCTGCATCACCCCATCACGACGACTTCCGAAGAGGCTCAACAATATTTTGATCAAGGCATGCGCCTGGTCTATGCCTTCAACCATGCAGAGGCCATCCAGGCGTTTGAAGAGGCCGCTCGTCTCGATCCTTCGGCCGCGATGGCCTATTGGGGTGTAGCGCTTGCCCTGGGCTCCAACCTCAATGCGGCAATCGACGAGCGCAGAGAACGCCGGGCATGGGATGCGGTGCAGAAAGCGCGTACACACAGCGCCCATGTGAGTGCTGCCGAGCGAGGATATATCGAGGCGTTGAGCAAGCGGTACAGCCTCAAGGGTCGGGCGCGTGCGGCTCTCGATAAGGCCTATGCGGATGCCATGAGGTCTCTGTGGCGCGCGTTTCCGGAGGACCCTGATGCCGGAGTGCTGTTCGCCGAGGCCTTGATGGACCTGCGCCCCTGGACCTTGTGGACAGCCGAGGGCCGGCCACAGGCTGGTACAGAAGAGATCCTGTCCACCCTGGAAACGATCTTGGCCCGGCATCCCGACCATCCGGGGGCCTGTCATTATTATATCCATGCCGTGGAAGCCTCCCCGGCCCCGGAACGCGCCCTGTCCTGCGCTGAACGACTGCCCGGGCTGATGCCGGGCGCCGGCCACCTGGTGCATATGCCGGCACACACCTATTTCCGTCTTGGCAGGTACCATGAGGCGGCCGAACGAAACGTCGAGGCGGCGCACGTCGATGAAGCGTATCTGGCCGGACATCATGCGAAGGGCGACTATGCCGACAGCTACTATGCGCACAATCTCCATTTTCTCTGGGCTTCCTTGACGATGGAGGGGAGACGGGCCGACGCGTTGAAGGCGGCGCGCGAGTTGACGGGAATGATCGTCGAGGAGGAGGCGCGGAAAGACAAGTGGAAGGAGCTCTTCATGCCGGCACCCCTCTGGTCCATGATTCGATTCGGACAATGGGACGATCTGCTGCGGGAGCCGGCCCCTCCGAAGACTCTGCGCCTCCTGCAAGGGATGTGGCGGCTGGGCAGAGGAATGGCCTTGGTGGCCACGGGACGTCTTCCCGGCGCCGAAGGCGAACTGGTCGTCCTGGCCGGACTTACGAAACGGGTCGGGCATGACCGAACGACCGAGGGAAAAATAGAGCGGGTTCTGCTCAAGATCGCGGAACATCTGCTGGCGGGAGAGCTTGCCGCCCGGCGACAGAAGTACGATGATGCGATTAAACACTTGAAGGATGCCGTCAAACTGGAAGATAGCCTCCCGTACAGCGAACCTCGCTTCTGGCCGATTCCGGTTCGTCATTATCTCGGCGCCACGCTGTTGACGGCCGGCCGGCCCGAGGATGCCGAGGCCGTCTACCGAGCCGATCTGGCCAGAAATCCCAACAACGGCTGGGCCTTCCAGGGATTGACCCAGAGCCTTCGAGTTCAGCAGAAGAACAGCGAGGCCGAAGCCGTGGAGCAGCAATTTGCGACTGCCTGGATCTTCGCGGATGTAAGTGTCACGGCCTCCCGTTTTTGAACCGCGCTCGGACTGTGAGGAGCACCAATGCGATTTGTGGTAGGAGTCATGGGGCCGGCGAAAGCGAAGAAGAAGGATCTCGACAATGCGCGCGTTCTGGGGGAGTTCATCGCGCGGCGCGGATGGGTCGTGCTCACGGGCGGTCGCGATGTCGGGGTCATGGATGCGGCCTGCGAGGGCGCCAAGCGGGTCGGGGGAAGCCTGACCGTCGGGATCCTGCCCACCGCAAAGGACAAGGTGTCACGCTATGTCGATGTGCCGATCATTACGGAAATGGGCAGCGGCCGCAACAACATCAATGTGCTGACCAGCCATGTGGTTGTGGCCTGCGGATTGGACGGATCAGGCACGGTATCCGAGGTCGCACTGGCCGTGAAGGCGGGGAAACCGGTGATTCTCGTGGAGGCGTCCCCGGCCGATATCGCTTTCTTTAGCAAGCTCGGGAAACGACTGGTCTCGGCCGCCGCTTCGCCGGAGGAGGCGATCGATCTCATCATGAAGCAGATGGAGCGGAACCGGCGCCGGCCGCAGCCTGACGAGTACGGGGAGTACGACGAACTTTCGATGTGACGTGACTCAGGGCTTCAGCAGGTCCCAGAGCTCGCCTTTCTCGACCAGAACCCCGGAATTGTCGAACGGCAGTTTGCTTTCCTTGCGGTGCAGGAGAGCGGTGATCCCGACGCGCAACCGGTCAGCGTGGTCAGGGCGAAGGTGGTGAACAGTCGAATCAGCGATCGCATGCGATATGATACACCAACATCTGATTGAGCGCGACGGCCGTAGTCAGGTGTAAGATCTGTCTCGTTCGGACGACCCTTCAGCAGAGGAAACAACCGTGTTATTCATTCGACGCTTCACCAGTGCCGCAGTCCTGCTCCTGCTCGGAGGTCTTGTCGCCTGGTCCCCCAGTATGGCTATTGACGCGGCGGCGCCGGCTAAGGCCTATTTTGCAGGAGGCTGCTTCTGGTGCATGGAGGAAGTCTTTGAGAAAGTGGACGGGGTCCTCGCGGTGGTCTCCGGCTACCTGGACGGGACGGCGGTCAATCCGACCTACGAGCAGGTATCTTCCGGAGGGACCGGCCACGCCGAATCCGTCGAGGTGAGCTACAATCCGGCGAAGGTCAGCTATCAGAAATTGCTCGATGCATTCTGGCGGAATGTCGATCCACTCACGCCGAACGCGCAGTTCTGCGACCACGGGAGTCAATATCGTTCAGTCCTGTTCTACGGAACCGATGAGGAAAAGCGGCTGGCGGAAGAATCCAAGCTGGCAATCGAGCAATCCAAACGGTTTCCCCAACCCATTGTGACGCAGCTCTCCAAAGTCTCGACCTTCTATCCTGCTGAGGACTACCATCAAGATTTCTATAAAAAGAATCCCATTCGATACAAGTACTACAAGTTCAACTGTGGCCGCGCACAGCGTCTGGAAGTACTCTGGGGAAAACCGTAAGCACGCGGGGTGACAAAAAATGCCCTGAATGTTCCTAGAGAGTATTTCTGGAACATTAGAGGATCTGGTTTTGATTGACTCATCAGGACGTTATGGGCGTCGAAAGCGGCATGGCTCTTGAGAGCACACCATGTGACCCGGATCCTTCCACGAGCAATGGATGCAGCGGGTCGCAACGTGGCGCTTACAAGACCCACATGGCCAATCTGCTCCACCTCTTTCCGCCTACGCGGGATCGTCACCGTACTCGTCTCAATCGTGATGGTCGCAGCGACCCCTATCGCCACGAAACCTGATTTTGAAGGTCGTCCCCGCTATTCCACGCACGAAATCCGTCGGGCGATCACATTCTACGCGGCGCGCTATCGTCTCGAGCCGGCTCTTTTGCGTGCGGTGATCAAGGTCGAGTCGGATTTTCGTCCCGACGCCATTTCTCGAAAGGGTGCGGTGGGATTGATGCAGTTGATGCCGGATACGGCAGTCGCGTTGAGGGTGAGCGATATCCAGGATCCCCTCCAGAATATCCGGGCAGGAGCCAGGCAGCTTCGCCATCTCCTGAAGGTCTATGACGACGATCTCCCGCTGGCCCTTGCCGCCTATAATGCCGGGATTCATCGTGTGAAAGGAGGCAAGATTCCCAGGATTCGGGAGACCCGGTCGTACGTCCGGAAGGTGCTGAGGTACTACGAGCGATATCGCCTGCCACGACCCTGTCGGCCGCCCGCACCTGCGTCGATGTCGTGTAGGTCCGGATCGGCCACCCACCGATGAAGAGAGCCGGGTATGAGCGGAGAGGCTAGGTCGGGTCGATTCAGACAAGAACGCTTGTTCCCGAAGCGGACCGGTGAAGGGTTTCGTTCTTCATGATGAGGGCTCTCAGACGTTCGCGTTGAGCCGGTCGTATTTCCGTGAATTCCAACCCGAATCGTTGGCCGTCCACCCACCTCACCGTCGCCTGATCGATCCGTAGGGGCCACTGATAGTCTGAGAGAAACAGGGACAGCTTTAGTGCCATCCCGACGTTCAGATCGATGGAAGAGAAAGCTCTGCAGCCGTGGGTTGAAACATCGAGCAACGAGGCCTCGCCTTCGAACTCCTCGTCCCCGAAAAAGAACATGCGGCAGGAAAGGTCCAGCCTCCGCCCCTGCCGGGCATTCCTCGGCCCCGTACCGGGGATCATGGCGTGGCATGGCCTACTCACGGTTCCCGACCTCCCTCCATTATGCCCTCGTAACGAGGAGGATAGCCGCAGGCTGGCGAATCTGCATTCCCAGTTAGGGGTACCTCGAAAGGGGCAGCGGAGAAGGGTGTTGTATCTAGGTAGATACTCCTTGTCCCTCTAGTGCAGAAATGGGCCGAACCGCTCGCCACGGCGAGCCGGAGACAGCTGGCTCTCTGGTCGATTCGTCGCGCTGGTCCTGGCCTCGGAAGTCCGGATATCGAAGCCATCTTGACGCAGGCCCGGGCCTTTGCGACAAAGAGGGCCAGCCAAGAAGGGAGAAACCATACAATGGCACGCACCGTGAGTCGTCGGATGGCGGATCTGGGACAGTCGGACATTCGAGCGATGACGCAGGCTTGTATAAGCGCGAAAGGGCTCAACATGGCGCAGGGGGTCTGCGATACGCCGGTGCCCTCCATCGTGATCGAGGGCGCTCAGCGGGCTCTCGCCCAGGGCTACAATTTGTACACGCGCTTCGACGGGTTGCCGGAACTGCGCGAGGCTGTCGCCAAGAAACTGGCCCATTACAACGGCATCCAGGCCGATCCCGATCGGAACATCACGGTGAGCGCCGGAGCTACCGGTGCATTTCACTGCGCCTGTGCGGCGCTTCTGGATCCAGGCGCCGAGGTCATTCTGTTCGAACCTTACTATCAGTATCACATCAGCGCTCTGCTGGCGGTCGAGGCAACGCCGGTCATCGTGAAACTGCAGGCGCCCGACTGGGCCTTTGCCGTGAGCCAGCTGGAAAAAGCGGTCACGCCCAGGACAAAGGCCATCATCGTCAATTCGCCGGGCAACCCGTCCGGCCGAGTGTTCGCGAGAGACGAATTGGAGGCGATCGCGACATTCGCGTGCCGCCGCGACCTCTTCGTATTCACGGACGAAATCTACGAGTATTTCCTCTACGACGGGCGGAGGCATCTGAGCATCGCCGCCCTGCCGAACATGGCTGAACGCACGGTTACCATTGGAGGGTACTCCAAGACCTTCAGCGTGACAGGGTGGCGGATCGGGTATAGTGTGGCGGCCGGACCGTGGAGTCAGGCCATCGGGGCGATGAACGATTTGTTGTATGTCTGTGCCCCGGCTCCGCTTCAGATGGGCGTGGCGAGCGGCATCAACGAGCTCCCCGATGAGTTCTATCAAGACCGCGCTCGTTCGTACCAGCAGAAGCGGGACCGCTTTTGTGCCGCGTTGACCGAGACAGGCCTCACGCCGTCGATTCCGCACGGAGCCTATTATGTGCTGGCAGATGTGTCGAAATTGCCGGGCAGAAGCGGAAAAAGTCGCGCGATGTACCTCCTGGATAAAACCGGCGTGGCCGGTGTTCCGGGAGAAGCCTTCTTCTCGGGGCAAGAAGGAGGCAACTTCATTCGCTTCAGCTACGCCAAGACCGATCGCGACATCGAGGAAGCCTGCCGCCGTCTGAGCGTGGCGAGATTCTAGCTCTGACCTCTCGGATCGCATGGGCGCATTGCTTGTCAGAGCGAGCGACTCGTGATATGAACTGAGCCCATGACTGGACAGGGAATGTCGGTTGTTCTGTTGAGTGCTGCACTGATGGCTTGGGGGTGCGACCACCTTTCGGTGGTTCGGCCGTCTTCCCAGACTGGGTCCGCCCTGGATGACCGGCTCATGGAGGATCGATCCATTCTTGCAGGGGAATGGGAATACGCAGAGGGTGCGGCGGTGATCCTCCGGCTCGATGAACAGGGGAATGGGACCTATTCATTTAAGGAAGGACGATTCGAAACCACCCGGTTCGAGGGCCATACCTGGACGGGCACGTGGTACCAAAAGGAAAATGATCGCGAAGGCGGGTTCGTCGTGAAGCTTTCCGACGACTACATGGAGGGCGAGGGCACTTGGTGGTATGTCCGGATCGGAAAAGACTTGGCGCCGTCTGAGAAAGGCGGCACGTTCCACATGAGCAGAAAAACCTCGCTCACGAATCTCAGCAACACACCGCCTGCTCCATAAGTCCCGCCTCTCGCCCAGGGTGAGGGCAATCACTCTTCTGTCTTGAGCCGGAGAGGACCAGCGACCGACCGGCCAAATCGATGCTGGGCGCGGCAGGGGTCGCGAATCCCGTCCCGATTACGACCCCATGCGGGCAAGAGAGCGGAGCTGTCGTGTGACGCGATCCGGGCAGGACGAGTGTGTCGCGATGATTCCCCGATAGCGAGGTTCAGGCCGATTGAACCCAAGGCCTTGCCCGTCCCCGTCATGCATCGCTCCCCCGCCTTCTTCGATGAGGAGGGCGCCTGCCGCGACGTCCCATTCATTCTCGGGCTCAAAGGTGGCGACCGCGTGAATCCGCCCGCTCGCGGCGAGGGCCAGGGCCCAGGCAATGGAACGCATCGGGCGGCTCGCGACATGCTCCCCGAGGAATCTGAAGCGCCCGAGATTGTGCTCCCATGGGCTGACTGCAATAACAGTCTGCTGATCGCCCCGGTTTTCCCGTGGGGAGACCGGTTGGTGATTGAGGTGCAGCCCTCCGCCCCGCGTGGCCGAGTACAGCTCGTTGGTCGAAGGATTGAGGATCGCCGCGACGACTGGACGTCCCTCTTCGATCAGAGCCACGGAAATACAAAATTCCGGTTCGCGCCTGATGAAGGCCTTAGTTCCGTCGATCGGGTCGATGACCCACACACGCGCTTTTTGCAGGCGCGCAGAATCATCGGGCGACTCCTCAGACAGCCATCCGTCAAGGGGAAACCGCTCCAGCAAATGCGATTGGAGAATCTGATTCACTGCCAGGTCCGCGGAGGTTACCGGCGATTGATCCGGCTTGGTACGGGTCTCAAATCCGCCAGCGGCCAGCCGCAAAGCCTCCGCGCCGGCCATTCGTATTGCATCGTTCAGAATGCCGAGTTCGTGGTCCCATGTCATGGATACAGGGTAACAAGGCGTGAAGCGGAAAAAAAGGAGGCCCACATCGTGCCTGACTTGACCGCATCCGAAAATCTGCGTACAAGCGGGTGACCATGAAACTGGTTCAAAAACGATCGAAGAAGGCGGGGCTGTCGCCCGGTACGCTGATCCACATCGGCGAGCAGAAAGAGGCTCCCGTCAAGATTTCTCTGCTCGCCTATGCCGGCGACCGGTGCGAAGAGCAGGTGGTCACGAATCCGGGCGAGCTCCGACTGCCTGACGATGGTACCGTGACGTGGGTTGATATCAGCGGCGTCCATCAGGTCGAGGTCCTCGAAACCATTGGGAATCGATTTAATCTCCATCCGCTGCTCCTGGAGGACATCGCCAATACGGATCAGCGCCCCAAGCTCGACGATTATGATTCGAATGTGTTTCTGGTCATGAAAGTCCTGACAACGACGGACCGGGGGGATATGCTCGTCGAACAGATCAGTTTTGTCCTGGGGCGTAACTACGTCCTGTCGTTCCAGGAGAATGGTGTGGATGTGTTCCATTCGGTGCGCGAACGCTTACGCGGGGGTAAGGGGCGGCTCCGTCAGAACGGGTCGGACTACCTGCTCTATGCATTGGTGGATGCCGCGGTCGATCAGTATTTTTCCGTCCTGGAGGGGCTCGGCGAGAAGATTGAGTCGCTGCAAGAGCGGGTGATGGCCGATCCGAAGCCGGACACCCTCAGGGACATTCATGCGCTGAAACGGCAATTGCTCTTCGCGCGTCGGGCCGTCTGGCCTCTCCGCGAGGCCACCAACACTCTGTCCCGTCTCGACTGTTCGTTTCTCCACGACCCCACGAAGCTTTTTTTCCGCGACGTCTACGATCATGTCGTGCAAATCGTCGACACGATCGAGACCCTGCGTGAAATGGTGTCGGCGAGCCTGGATATTTACCTGTCAAGCGTGAGCTATCGCCTCAACGCCGTGATGCGGGTGCTGACCGTCATCACCACGATCTTCATGCCGCTCGGCTTCATCGCCAGCATCTACGGGATGAACTTCGAGTACATGCCGGAGCTGAAATGGGAATGGGGCTATCCCTTGATACTCGGACTTATGGGGGTGGTGGCCGCCGGAATGCTGATCGGGTTCCGGCGTCGCCGGTGGCTGTAACCTGGCAGGGGTTGACTATTCCTGAACTTCCACGCGGTCGACGAAGTAGTCGGTTTCGCCGAAGCAGGTGGTCGGGAGGTAGCGATACTCTTTGTAGCGCAGAATGACGCGTTTGCCCATCACCCGTGCTAGTTCGTCGGCCACACGATCGTCCCAGACGCTGAATCCCCATAAGACTGGCGCCACCCCGGGGACCGTCGTCATCGCCAACTCGCCTTCGTGGGTCTTGCAGATCCAGCCCTTTTTTGAAAACTTCTGGATGTAGCCGGCGCGATTCCCGTCCGAATAGGTCCAGTTGAACGCGATCGTAAGATAGGCCGCGCCGAGGAGGATTGCCAGAACCACGATTGCTCGAAGCATGGATCCCTACTGCGCGCTACCGTACATCCGTGAAGAGCCACGGCGCGTCCTGTTTCCGGCGTCGTTCATAGGCGGTGATGGCGGCTTCATGTTGGAGCGTGAGGCCGATCGCGTCCAGCCCGCGATAGAGGCAATCCTTCCGGAAGGGATCGATCTCGAACCGATAGGTCGCTCCCTCCGGGGTCGTCACGGTTTGGTTGCCGAGATCCACGGTCAGTTGATAC
Organism: Nitrospiraceae bacterium; assembly: GCA_052388075.1. Taxonomy (GTDB): domain Bacteria; phylum Nitrospirota; class Nitrospiria; order Nitrospirales; family Nitrospiraceae; genus Nitrospira_D. The sequence continues at coordinate 3,176 of JBQTIO010000192.1, read as the reverse complement.
CCCTCGGTGCCGGTCACCGCGTTCATCATGCGGAGGACTTCGTCGGCCTTCAGCACCACCGGCAGGATCCCGTTCTGGAAACAATTGTTGTAGAAGATATCGGCGAAACTTGGCGCGATCACGCAGCGAAAACCTTGATCGAGCAGGGCCCATGGCGCGTGTTCACGGGACGAGCCACAGCCGAAATTGTCGCGGGTCAGTAAGATCGTCGCAGCCTGGTAGCGGGGTTGATTCAGGAAAAACTCCGGGTCAGGCGACCCATCCTTCTTCCTGCGCCAATCAAAGAAGAGTCCCTCTCGGAGGCCGGTTCGCTTGATGGTCTTGAGGAACTGCTTGGGGATGATCTGGTCCGTGTCCACGTTGACACGATCCAGCGCGGCGACGACCCCGGTGAGGGTGGTAAAGGTTTGCATGTGATGAGTTTAAATTTTTAGTTTTTGGTTTTGAGTTGTGAGGAGCCTTGAAACTCAGCACTCAGCACTCACAACTCAGCACTGCTCGTTATCCCCACTTCCTGATGTCCACGAAGTGTCCCTCGATTGCGGCGGCGACCGCCATGGCGGGCGACACCAGATGTGTCCGGCCGCCGGCCCCCTGGCGTCCCTCGAAATTCCGGTTGCTGGTTGACGCACAACGCTCGCCCGGCCTCAGCACGTCTGCATTCATCGCCAAACACATGCTGCAGCCGGCCTCCCGCCACTCGAATCCGGCCTCGCGGAACAGGAGATCGAGCCCTTCCGCTTCGGCCTGTTGTTTGACGAGCCCTGATCCCGGGACCACCATGGCATGCACCGTCTTTGCGACCTTCCTGCCCTTCGCGAACGACGCGGCGAGGCGAAGATCTTCAATTCTCGCGTTCGTGCAGGAGCCGATAAACACGCGGTCGATGCGGATCTCAGTGATCGGCATGTTGGGAGAGAGGCCCATGTATTCCAACGCTCGCTCCGTGGCGCTTCTGGTCTTTTCGTCCGCCATCGTACGGGGATCTGGTACGTTCTGATCCACGCCGGTCACCATGCCGGGACTGGTTCCCCAACTCACCTGGGGCGCGATGTCCTCCGCCCGTAAGGTCACCGTGGCGTCGTACCTGGCATTGGAATCAGTCTTGAGCTGCCGCCAAGCCAGGACCGCCTGTTCGAACAGTGCTCCCGTCGGGGCGAGAGGCCGCCCCTTGAGATAGACGATCGTCTTCTCATCCGGAGCCACCATGCCGGCGCGAGCACCGCCCTCGATCGACATATTACACAGCGTCATGCGGCCTTCCATGCTCAAGGCACGCACGGCTGAGCCGGTGTATTCGATCACGTAGCCGGTTCCTCCGGCGGTACCAATGGTTCCAATAATGGCGAGAATAATATCCTTCGCGGAACAGCGGTCCGACATGATGCCGTCAACCCGGATCTCCATCGTCTTCGGTCGTTTCTGGACCAAACATTGGGTGGCCAGGACATGCTCCACTTCACTGGTCCCGATACCGAATGCCAGCGCGCCGAAGGCCCCGTGTGTCGAGGTATGGGAGTCGCCGCAGACGATCGTCGTGCCGGGCAGCGTGAATCCTTGCTCCGGACCAATGACGTGCACGATTCCCTGCCGGATGTCGTTCATGCCGAAGAGGCTAATACCGGCATCGCGACAGTTCTCCTCCAGCGTTTGAATCTGTTTCGCGCTGATGGGATCGGCGATCGCCAGTTTCCGGTCGGTGGTCGGCACATTGTGATCGGGCACCGCCAGGGCAGCAGCGGGTCGCCGTGGCCTGCGCCTGGCCAGTTTCAATCCCTCAAAGGCCTGGGGCGAGGTCACTTCGTGCACGAGCTGCCGGTCGATGTACAGCAGCGTGGTGCCGTCCGGTTCAGCGCGGACGACATGCGGCTCCCAAATTTTGTCGAATAATGTAAGGCCTGCCATGGAGCGATTCCTCGTCCTGCTCGCTGCCTTCGAGACAAAAGGGGTTTAATTATACATAGGCGTCGGGTCTCATACTAGGGAGGGAATCCCCAAGGGCTTTAGTGTTCCGATCGGTCTGCCGATGGGGAAGGTGAGGGAGGAATCAACTCTCAACCCCCGAAGCGATTTCCATTTCCCGCTGGACCATCAAGCGGGATGTGCGTTCCGCTGCATGTTCTGCCGCTCGATCGTCGTCTGTCTGACGACCGAAACGCGCCAGATGGCCTTCTGCTGTTGCTGCCTCGTGGAATGCCGGCTTCTTCCCCGGCCCAACGTGCGCAAAACCAATACCGATCGACGCTGAACTCCTCCGCTTGCATCGAAGCAGCAAACATGTTAGCAGGGCGGTCGTTCCACGGACTCCCTGGGTGCCCTGCTTCCCGGGGCTCGAGCATGACCGATCCGATCTGGACACACCCGTCGATCATTGCCTGGACTCAACGACTCCTGGAGAGCTTCCACCATTGGATGGGTCGGGAGCTGCTTGAACGGAAGGGCTCACCGCTCGCGGAGGCCCGGGCGCTCTTCCACGCGCCGTTTGTGGTGGTCTCTCATGGAACCGAGTCAGAGCCGGTCCTGAATTACGGCAACCAGGCGGCCCTCGATCTGTGGGAGATGACGTGGGAGCAGTTGATCCATACGCCTTCGCGTCAAACCGCAGAGCCGGAGAACCGAGAGGAGCGCGCTCGCATGCTGGTGCTGGCCGAGGCGCAGGGATACTTCACCGGATATCGTGGAATCAGAATTTCCGCGACAGGCAGGCGATTTCTCGTTACGGGCGCGACGGTGTGGAATGTGGTTGATCAGGAGGGCCGGCTTGTCGGCCAGGCGGCGACATTTTCACACTGGTCGAACATGCCGTGAGCTAGAAGGGGAAATAGACTGCAAATCCCCCATAGGCGCCGCTGTGGAACGAGGTGCTGTGCTGATATCCCCGCCTTTGGCGAGCAGGTGCACCTTGCCGATCGGTACCTCAACCAGCGGCCCGGTTTGCACCACGCGAAAGTCCCCGTTGCCCATTCCGGCGACGTGCCATCCCGCATACGGGCTGCAACAGCCTCCCGGCGCCTTGCGGACCAGTCCGTCCAATGGCTCTGAGGGAGAGTTGCAGAGGCGGGGTCCACCGGTGTAGCGTAGGCAGCAGGATGCCCGCCCCGTCGTTGTTTCCACCGCTCTGGCCCCGCGCCCGCCGGCTTCGCTGCCCGGGGCCCCCCACGGTCCTCCGGCTCGGC
>JBQTIO010000191.1:0-2956 GCA_052388075.1 Nitrospiraceae bacterium | reverse complement strand
GGTCCCGGGGCAGCCCCTCGTCACAACCACGCCGGATCCCCTGCGGCATGCCGTGACGCGACAGGCCCCTGCAACAGGGAATAGCGGTGTGATTGCATCGGGACATCCCCATAAGCCCCTTTTTTAGTTTATTACATGCATATACATGAATAAAGGAGAAGCGACCATGAACGCTCGGGCACGCATCATCTCTTTTGGCCGATTCGTTGTGAGCAGAGAAAGTGGGCTTCACGCGGCAATGCAGGCGGGTTTCGCAATGCGTGCTTTCGTGCCACGAGCAGACCTCTGGAGGCTCTCATTGATTGGAGACAGACCCCTAGCATCCATCGTGGAAGTGGGGGGTGCATTCCTTGCCTGCCTACTGCTGGCCCTCACAGTGTTTCCTGGATGCACCTCTTCAGACAGGCCACCCCAGCAGGTTTTACGGCCTGTGAAGGTGGTCCGAATCGTGGATCAGGCCGCCAGTTTGATGAGTTTCGCCGGGGAGGTGCGGCCACGGTACGAAACGCTCTTATCCTTCCGCGTGGCTGGCAAGTTGTTGACGCGAGAAGTCGACGTTGCCGATCGTGTACGCAAGGGACAGGTGCTGGTAAAGCTGGATCAGACTGATTATGACCTTGTCGTGCGGGACCTTAAAGCACAGCTTAGATCCGCAATAGTCGAACGGGATTTCTTGCGAGATGATTTGAGTAGATACCGTGAGTTGTTGGATCAACATCTCATCAGCCCACCTGAATTCGATCGTCACCAGACTGCCTACACCCAGGCGCGAGAACGGGCAACTGCGCTCGGAGCCCAACTGAGCCAGGCGGTCAATCAGCTGGTTTACACCGAGTTGTTGGCCGACCGGGATGGCGTAGTGACGGCATTGGAAGTTGAGGCTGGGCAGGTAGTCAGCGTCGGACAGCCTGTCGTGAAGCTCGCCCAACTTGACCAAAAGGACATCCACTTCGATGTGCCTGAGCATCGCCTGCAGGATCTCGTACTTCGGCAAGGAGTCAGTATCACCTTGTGGGCCAACCAGGAACGGAGTCTGAAGGCTCAAATCAGGGAGATCGCCTCGGCCGCCGACCCAGCCAGCCGCACTTATCGTGTCAAGGCGGCACTTCTTGAGGGCCAGGACGCCGCGCACCTGGGCATGACGGCGACCGTCGAGATTCCCTCGAACACAGCCTCTCGAATGATCGTCCCGCTCTCGGCCGTGTTTACCCCGCAGAGCAAGCCGGGACAACCGCATGTGTGGCTGGTAGACGAGCGGGCCGGCACGGTCAGGTCCGTGCCGGTTCAGGTAGGGGAACCCCTGGATGGGGAGCGCATTGCCGTAACGGGACTTGCGTCCGGACAGTTGCTGGTCAGCGCTGGCGTCCAGCGCTTGGCGGAAGGACAGGCCGTGCGCTTGCCGGAAGCGATCGCATTGGCCATGAACGGAGAGAGCGAGAAAAGCGGGAGACCTCGGCCATGAAAGACTTCAACCTGAGCGAGTGGGTGCTCACACACAGCTCCTTTACCGGGTTTTTGATGGTGCTGGTGCTGCTGGGCGGAATTTTTTCCTATTTCCAGCTGGGACAGCGAGAAGATCCGGAATTCACATTTCGTGTAATGGTCGTCAAAACCATGTATCCCGGCGCAACCGCGCTGGAAGTGGAACAGCAGGTGACCGACCGGTTGGAAAAGAAAATCCAGGAGCTGCCGAACCTGGACTTCCTGCGCAGCTACTCGAAACCTGGCGAGTCGGTCATTTTTGTCACTCCCCGTGAAGATACGCCGCCCAAAGACATTCCCGATCTCTGGTATCAAGTGCGCAAGAAGGTTGGCGACATCCGCATCGCGCTGCCACCCGGCATCGTAGGGCCCTTTTTCAATGACGAGTTCGGCGATACCTACAGCCTCCTCTACGCGTTTTCTGGCGAAGGTTACAGTTACGCCGAGCTGAAACAGGCGGCCGATTCGACGCGTCAGCAAATCCTGCGCGTGAAGAATGTCGAGAAAGTCGATCTCATCGGCGTCCAGGATGAAAAGATTTATGTCGAGTTTTCCGACAAGAAGCTGGCCGAACTGGAACTGGACGCCCTGGCGGTTGCCGAGGCATTGCAGGCGCAGAACAGCATGGCACCGGCCGGAACGGTGATTTCCGCACAGCGCAATCTGCCCATACGACTCACCGGCTCATTCGACTCGGTGGATAGTGTGGTGAACCTTGCCGTGCGGGTCGAGGGTCGAACCTTGCGAGTCGGCGATTTCGCCAAGGTTACTCGGAGCTACACCGATCCGCCGGAATTCAAGATGCGCTTCAGCGGCAAAGACGTCATCGGTCTCGGCGTTACGATGAACAAGAAAGGCGATATTCTGGAACTGGGGAAAACGTTGCAAGCTGCCATGACTCGGATCGAGGGAGAACTGCCGATCGGCATTGAGGTCGAGCGGGTCGCTGATCAGTCGCGGGTGGTCAAAACCGCTATCGGCGAATTCACGCGCACCTTCTTCGAGGCCTTGGCTGCGGTGCTCGTCGTCAGCTTTCTGAGCCTCGGATTTCGCACCGGCTCCGTGGTCGCGCTCACGGTGCCCCTGGTTCTAGCCGGCACACTGCTGTGTATGCTGCTGCTTGGCATGGATATCCATCGCATCTCGCTGGGTGCTTTGATTCTTGCCCTTGGCCTCCTGGTTGACGACGCGATGATCGCCATCGAGATGATGGCGCGCAAGCTGGAAGAGGGCTGGGATCGGATGCGCGCTGCAACCTATGCCTACCGCGCTACGGCGTTTCCCATGCTGACCGGAACCTTGATCACCATTGCGGGTTTCCTGCCGGTAGGCCTGGCGAAGTCCGCAGCCGGTGAATACACGGTGGCGATTTTCCAGGTGGTGGGTATTTCGCTGTTGCTGTCGTGGATCGGCGCGGTGGTCTTCACGCCCTACTTGGGCTTTCTGATGCTCAAGGTCAGGGCGAACGGCGGTA
>JBQTIO010000190.1:0-21725 GCA_052388075.1 Nitrospiraceae bacterium | reverse complement strand
GTCGTGATCTCCTCACAGGAGACACCTTCCTCATTCGCCCGCTTGATGATCTTGTCATCCACATCGGTGAAGTTCTTCACGAACTCGACGGTGTAGCCGGCAAATTCCAGATATCGGCGGATCATGTCGAAGACGAGGGCGCTGCGGGCGTGGCCCAGGTGACAATAGTCGTAGACGGTCACCCCACACACATACATGCGTACGGTCTTCGGAACCAACGACTGGAACGGTTCCTTCCTGCCGGTCAAGGTATTGTAAATCGTTAACATCGGGCGATTACGACTCCATGTTCGGCTGGCGCCTTGGCCAATGTGACCACAAGAAGTAGCCGACAACCAAGGCGAGCCCGAGGCCGATCACAATGTCGAATTGATGAAAATACTCCCGCAACTGGTCCCACTTCTCGCCCATCTTCAAACCGATATACGCCAAGAGATAACACCAGGGTAACGCCCCAATAAACGTAAACAGCACGAACCGTGGGAAATTCATCCGTGCCACTCCCGCCGGAAGTGAGATGAAGGTGCGGACTACCGGCAACATCCTGCTAAAGAAGACGGCAGCTTCTCCGTACTTCTGAAACCAACGATCGGCAAGGTCGAGGTCTTTGCGCGACACGAGAAAGTACGGCCCATACTGCTCGACAAACGGACGCCCCCCCCAGATGCCTGCATAGTAGGCCGCAATGGACCCGACCACATTGCCCACGGCCCCGGCCAGGGTCACTCCGAGCATCGTAAACTCCCCCGTGCTCACCAGGTAGCCGGAAAACGGCATGATAATTTCGCTCGGCAGCGGAATGCAGGCGCTCTCGACGGCCATCGTGAACAGAATGCCGCTATAGCCGAACTTGGAAATACAGGCGATGATGAACCGGCTCAATTCGCTGATGATGGCTTCGATCAATCCACCGATCACGTCGTCAACTCCTCCGCCGGACGGCCGACTGCCCTCGACGCGTCAGACGAATGGTCCCTCGTTGGATGACCGGCTCCCAGGCGCGCAATCGATCCAGCACCCCATAATGCGTGCTGTCGAGTCGGATCGGCGTAATAGACACCATGCCCTCTTCAATGGCCTCATGGTCTGCGTCTTTACTGCGACTCCAGGATACGCGCTTCCCCGCAATCCAGTAGTACTTGCGCCCGTGGGGGTCGAGTTTTTCAATGATCGGGTTGTGGAAACGCCGCCGGCTGAGGCACGTGATCCGCACGCCCTTAATGGCCCGCTGCGGTCGATCCGGAATATTGACGTTCAACAGGGTTTCTTCGGGCAGGCCCTGCTCGAGCGCGAGTCGAACCACGCGCGCGGCATAGGCGGCGCCGACGGCGAACCGGAACGCCTCCTGCCCCTCCTGGGAGACCGCGATCGACGGCACGCCGAGAACCGTGCCCTCCATCGCCGCTGAAACGGTTCCTGAATACATCACGTCATCGCCGAGATTCACCCCCCTGTTGATCCCGGACACGAGAATGGACGGCCGCTTCGGCATGATCTTGAGCAGCGCCAGGTTCACGCAATCCACCGGCGTTCCATTCACTGAAAAGGTGCGGGGAGCGGTTCGATGGAGCCGCAAGGGTTTGTGCAGGGTCACCGCATGGGCCACCGCCGTGCGCTCGCGGTCCGGCGCGACGACCCAGACCTCACCGATGGCAGAGAGCGCCAATACCAGAGAGGTGATCCCCGGCGATTGGATACCGTCGTCGTTCGTGACGAGAATCCGCATGCCTCACTCGCAAAAAAAGAGCTGCGCGAAGCAGCTCTCCCAAATAGGTCTCCGTGCGAGGGACCGAGGGCCCTGTATCACCGGTTTCTCAGCACTCGACACTCAGTACTGTGTGTTGGTCGGGGCGGCGGGATTTGAACCCACGACCACTCGCACCCCAAGCGAGTACGCTACCGGGCTGCGCCACGCCCCGACGTCTTCCTCATTCCGCTGTTGCGCCCATTGTCCCTTGCGAGATCATCGAAAGGCAATGGGGAAGGTACGACTCTGTTACTACTTTGAATGTGATTCGAGAATTCTCAATATGGCCTGCAGGTCGCCTCGAAGTTTCTTGGCCATTTCTTTCGGGCGCAGCAAGCGGGAGGCGACTCTTCCCCGACGGGCCCAGTAGCGTTTTACGCCTTCCAGCGTATGTCCCTCGTCATAGAGCATGCGCTTGATTTCCAAAACGGTTTCGATGTCCCGCTGCACATAAAGGCGCTGGTTTCCACGGCTTTTCTTCGGTTTGAGAAAACTGAACTGCGATTCCCAAAAACGGAGCACGTAAGCGGGAAGTTTCGTCAGCTGACTCACTTCTCCGATTTTATAGAAAACCTTGCTCCCCAGCCTGGGTTCGGTTCCCATGACCGGCCCTCAATTTATGGTCGCTGATGTGGGTAAAGCCGCGTTACGAATTGACGTACTTCTTGAACACTTGACTCGGCCGGAACGTGACGACTCGACGGGGAGTGATTCCGATTTCTTCTCCGGTCCGAGGATTCCGCCCTTTTCGAGCACCCTTGCTGCGCACGACAAAATTCCCGAACCCCGCAATCTTGACCGATTCTCCCTTCTGTAACACGGACTTCAGCAGATTCAGGACGAGTTCGACGATATCGGCCGCTTCATTTTTTGAAATGCCGACCTGCTTAAAAATTTCGTTCGCAATATCAGCTTTTCTCATACCACCCCCCGTGCACCAGTAGGGCAACGCGCCCCGCCGACTCCTTGGAACTCCTGTCTAATACGTCGAGTTTTGCTTAATTTACGTGAGGTTACGAACGCTGTCAAGAATAAATTTGCCTGATTAGTGCCGAACGGTGGTTACTCCTTCACCAACAACTTATATTCAATGCTGTCCGCGAGAGCTTGCCAGGTCGCCTCGATGATGTTCTCCGAGACGCCGACGGTGCCCCATTTGTCTTTATGGTCTCCAGACTCGATCAGCACACGGACCTTGGATTCGGTCCCCTTGTTGGCCGCCAGGACGCGCACTTTGTAGTCGAGCAGTTTGACCTCTCTGAGCTGCGGATAAAATTTTTCCAACGACTTTCGCAGGGCATGGTCCAGCGCATTGACTGGTCCGGCTCCCACGGCTGCCGTATGTTCGACCACATCCCCGACCTTGACCATCACGGTCGCTTCCGCAACGGGAGCTCCGTTATCCTGCTTCTTCTCGACGATGACGCGGAATCCCAGCAGTTGGAAGGCCGGTTTGTGACTGCCCATGGCTTTTCGCATGAGCAGCTCGAACGAACCCTCTGCCCCTTCAAACTGATACCCCTGGCTTTCCCGTTGTTTCAGCGTATCGACCAACTCCTGAACCTTGGAGTGGTTCTTCGAGAGCTTGATGCCATAGGCTTCGATCTTCTCCAGGAGGCCGCTCCGGCCCGCATAGTCGGACACCAGCACGCGCTGCCGGTTGCCGACCTGAGCCGGGTCGATATGTTCGTAGGTGGCCGAGTTCTTCAGCACCGCGTGGATATGCACCCCGCCCTTGTGGGCGAACGCCGCATCACCCACGTAGGGCTGATGCTTGTTAGGCATCAGGTTCGCGATCTCGGTCACAAAACCAGAGACCTCCTTCAATTGACTCAAGCGATCCGTAAGCACGGGCCGCTTCATCTTCAATTCCAAGTTCGGAATGATCGAGCACAGATTCGCATTTCCGCACCGTTCGCCGATGCCGTTGATCGTTCCCTGTACCTGCACGATGCCGCTTTCGATCGCGACCAGCGAGTTGGCCACGGCCATTTCGCAGTCATTGTGTGCATGGATCCCCAGGGGAACCGGACACGCGCGCCGGACGATCTCGCAGACCTTGCGGATCTCCCACGGCATCGCCCCCCCGTTGGTGTCGCAGAGAATCACGCGTTCAGCGCCGGCCTCGACCGCTCGCTGGATGGTGTTGAGCGCGTACTCGGGATTCGTTCTGTAGCCGTCGAAGAAATGCTCGGCGTCATAGAACACCCGGCGTCCCTTGTTGCGTAGATAGGACACGGAATCTCCGATCAGCTCGAGATTCTTGGACAACGAGATGCCCAGAGCGTCGGTCACGTGCAGCGACCACGTCTTGCCGAAGATCGTGATCGTTCCGGTTTCCGCTGCGAGCAACGCTTGCAGATTCGGATCTTTCCGGACGGAATTGCTCGCTTTCCTGGTCGATCCGAAGGCCACCACCGCGGCATGTTTCAACGGAATGGTCTTGATCATCTGGAAGAACTCGATGTCCTTCGGATTTGCCCCGGGCCAACCGCCCTCGATGAAATGGACTCCGAGTTCATCCAGTTTCTGTGCGACGCGGACCTTATCCTCGACCGAGAAGCTGACATCCTCGGCCTGCGCCCCGTCGCGCAACGTCGTGTCGTAGACCTCCAGCGCTGCCGCCCGCTCGGCCGGCAGTCTTAGTTCAGGAGCCGGGCGGCGCTCGGGCAACGCGCGGGGAGACCGGGATGAGGGGGTTTTCCGCGTCATGGACACATGAGGGTATCAGGTGGACGAATGCCCTGTCGAGACATGGCTGGGCGCCGGCGGCTACGATGCGACCGGATGATCTCCATGGGAAGGCCGGTCGAGGCCGAAGGCGTCATGCAGCGATCGCATGGCCAATTCGAGGTACTTTTCCTCGATGACACAGGAAATTTTGATTTCGGACGTGCTGATCATCATGATGTTGATCCCCTCGCGGGACAACACCTGGAACATTTTCGCCGCCACGCCCGAATGGGACCGCATCCCCACCCCGATGAGCGAGACTTTCGCGATCGCTTCGGTCACCGATACCGACTTGGCCTCGATATCCTTCGCCACGGCTTGAATGATCGGCACGGCCTTCCGGAGATCGGCGCGGGGCACCGTGAACGACAGATCCGTCATGGCCGCCTGGCTCATGTTCTGAATGATCATATCGACGTTGATTTGCGCCTCGGCCACAGCCCCGAAAATCCGCGCCGCGATTCCCGGTCTGTCGGGCACGCCGACGATCGTGATCTTCGCCTGATTGCGGTCTCCGGTGACCCCGGCCACCACCGCTGCTTCCATGTCCGCATCTTCCGTCGTCACGAGCGTCCCCTTTCCTTCCTTGAAGCTGGAATTCACTTCCACCGGCACATTGAATTTGGCCGCAAACTCCACCGACCTGGTCTGGAGGACTTTAGCACCGAGGCTGGCCATCTCGAGCATCTCTTCATACGCGATCTTGTCGATGCGTCGCGCCTCCGGCACGATATTCGGATCCGCCGTATAGACTCCCTCCACGTCGGTAAAGATGATGCAGCGATCCGCCTTCAAGGCGGCGGCCAGCGCGACAGCCGAGAGGTCGGATCCCCCGCGGCCGAGCGTCGTGACATCCGATTGTTCGTTGATCCCCTGAAAGCCGGCCACGACCGGAATGACGCCCTGGTCCAACGCTTCGCGGATGCGATGGGCTGTGACCCGCGCGATCCGCGCCTTGGTGTGGGCGTTGTCGGTAATGATGCCGACCTGCCGGCCCGTAAAGGACCGCGCGTTGATCCCCCGCCCACGCAACTCCATCGCCAGGAGCGCGATGGTGACCCGCTCTCCCGTGGAGAGCAGCATGTCCAGTTCGCGCTCATCGGGATTCGGCGTCGTTTCCTGCGCCAGCCGGATGAGGCGGTCCGTTTCACCGCTCATCGCCGACAGCACGACGACAACCCGATGTCCTTCGCGCTGCGATTGCTCGACCCGATCGGCAACCCGACGGATGCGTTCGATGGTTCCGACCGAGGTGCCGCCGTATTTTTGGACGATCAACGCCACGGGCTTCAGCTGTTTGCAAAAAGTCTATTCACGAACTTAGTGGCATCACGAGCGGAGGAATTCGCCACCTGCGCATCGGATTCCGTGAAGCGGCGACCGCCCGCTCCCGAGTCCTTACCGCTTCCCTCTCCGAACGCATAGAACCCGCGCCCCGGTGTCCCCTCGTCATAATCGCAGACCACCAGAAAACGAAACGGCCCCTTCTTGGCCAACCCGTCGATGAGCGGGCCGACCAGGTCTCGATCGAACGCTTCAATGCCGCACACTCGTGCCTTGATATCCGCGCCATGCACCACTTCGTCCGTCAATCCGGCATGGACATAGATGAAATCCTTCTTCGCGCACTCCGCCAGGGCCACGGCCGCCTGGGTGCGAAGATCCCCGCCCACCAGTCGATCGGGGTCAACCGCATCGAGGCCGGCGCGGATTCCCACACCGCGGTGCACATCGCTCGTAGCCACGACGGCACCCGTCACCCCGTACTTTTCCGCCAGGCTCGGCCAGGGAACAGCCCGCCCTTCTCCCCACAACCAGACGCAGTTCGCCGGTTTCTTCCCCGCCGCCACCCGCTCATCGTTGATGGGATGGCCTTCGAGGATGAGATGCGCGGCATCCATGAGTTTCCGCAGGATGTCCGAGCCGTCACCCGTGGGGAGCGCATCGGCAATGGAGCCGCCGCGGATGCTTTGCGGGTCGACGCAGACCGCGCGCGGTTTTCCGTTCACCCAGACCATCAAATGGCGATGACCGGCGCCGGGGTAGAACTGTATGGTTTCGGAACCGAGCTGCTCATTGATCGCCTCGATCAATTCACGAGCCTCTTCGGTTTCGATCAAGCCGGCCGTCGCATCGTCCATGATCACATGCTGACCCAGTTTCTTGATTTCGCCGGTCCCCTTTCCGCCGTTCGCTCTCAGAGTGACCATCGTGCAACGATACACCACGTCCTGCTCCGTGACGGACACCCCCAAGCTCGCCGCTTCGAAGGGCCCGGGGCCCTGATAGAATTTCCTCGGGTCGTATCCGAGAATAGCCGTACTGCTCAGCCCGCTGCCGTGGGACACTCCGTCGGCGGGAATCACCAACTGACCGAGCTCGCCGATCCGGGCCAAACGGTCGAGGTGGGGCGTCGCAGAGGCCTGGAGCGGCGTGCGTCCACCCAGTTCCTGCTTGGGATGATCCGCCATTCCTCCGGCATGGAGAATCACGTATTTCATGAAGCCCACACGTCTCTCACACGTTCATCAGACGGACCACGTCCTCGCGTGTCGCCCTTACGGTCTGTGGCTGCTTGGAAACGCTGATGGCCGTATCGGCGTCCTTCAGGCCATGCCCCGTGAGCGTGCAGACCACCGTCTCTCCTTCTCGCAGCACCCCTGCCCGATGTAACTTGGCCAGCCCCGCGACCGACGCAGCGGACGCCGGCTCACAGAAGACGCCTTCGGTCGCCGCCACCGTCACATAGGCTTGAAGAATCTCCTCATCGGTGACCATGTCGATGGCACCGGAGGACTCCTCGACGGCTTTCAATGCGGAAGACCAGCTCGCCGGATTGCCGATTCGAATGGCGCTCGCAACCGTCTGTGGCTGCTCCACGACCCGTCCGAGTACGATCGGAGCCGCGCCGGCGGCCTGAAAGCCCATCATGCGGGGAAGCTTCGTGATTTGGTTTGCCAGACGGTACTCCCGATATCCCTGCCAGTACGCGGTGATGTTGCCCGCATTGCCGACTGGAAGGACATGGAGTCCCGGGGCGTCGCCGAGTTGATCGCACACCTCGAAGGCCGCGGTCTTCTGTCCCTCGATTCGAAATGGATTCAGAGAGTTCACGAGCTCAATGTGATAGGCCGCCGAGAGATCCTTGACCAGCGTCAACGCCTGATCGAAGTTGCCCTCGATCTGGATGACCGTCGCCTGATGCATCATGGCCTGGGAGAGCTTGCCCATCGCAATCTTGCCGGCCGGAATCAGCACGTAGACGGACAGGCCCGCCCGAGCCCCGTAGGCGGCCGCAGACGCGGAGGTGTTGCCGGTCGAGGCGCACATGACGGCCCGCGCCCCGTTCTCCACCGCCTTCGAGATGGCCATGGTCATCCCGCGATCTTTGAACGAGCCGGTCGGATTGACGCCCTCGAACTTGAGATAGAGGGCGATCCCCGGGGCGATCGCATTGGCCAACCGGGCCGCGCGAATGAGGGGTGTATTGCCCTCTCCCAGCGTGATGACCGGAGTCTTCTCGGTCACGGGAAGGAACTTACGGTATTCCTCGATGACGCCGCGCCAGGAATTCATCGGAGCTACTCGTCCTTGCCTTCGACGCGAATGAGCAACGCGGGTTCGGAGACAAACGGCTTACGGTTGATTTCACGGAGAGCCACTTGGACGTCGCGCTCCTGCGCCATGTGCGTTTTGATGACCACCGGCACAGTCTGCCCTTCCCGGCGCCCCTGCTGCAACATCGATGAAATGCTGATCCCGCAGCGACCGAGTTCTCCGGCAATCTGCGCCAGCACGCCGGGACGGTCGACGACGGTGAACCGCAAATAATAAAGTGAGCGGATGTCCTCCATCGGTGTCATCCGAAGCGGGCGCCGCTGATCCTGCTGAAACGATGCGACGGGCACCCGTCCGACCGCCCCCTTCAGGAGATTCCGTCCGATCGCGATGACGTCGCTGACTACGGCGCTTCCAGTCGGCAACGATCCGGCCCCCCGGCCGTAGAGCACAACGTCGCCCACCGCATCGCCGACAACTTGGATCGCGTTGTAGACACCGTCGACCTGTGCAATCGGAGACGCCGACGACAGCATCGTGGGATGCACACGGGCCTCAACCTCGCCGTTGACCAGCTTCGCGATCCCCAGGAGCTTGATCGTAAAGCCTAATTCCCTGGCATAGGCGATATCGGCCGGCGTGATGTGCGTAATCCCCTCGGTGAAAATCTCTTTGAAGTTCACCGGGGTGCCGAAGGCGAGACTCGCAAGAATGGCCAGCTTGTGCGCTGAGTCGATGCCGGCCACATCGAAGGTCGGATCCGCCTCGGCATAGCCGGCCTCCTGCGCCGCCTTGAGCACCACCTCGAAACTCTGTCCCTCGTGGGTCATCCGGGACAGGATATAGTTGGAGGTCCCGTTGATAATGCCGTAAATCGATTCGATCCGATCGCCGGCCAGTCCCTCCGTCAGCGCACGAATGACGGGAATTCCCCCGCCCACGCTGGCTTCGAAACCCAAATCCACACCCCTGCGTGCGGCGGCCTCGAAAATCTCTTCGCCATGCAGGGCGAGCAGAGCCTTGTTGGCCGTCACCACGTGTTTGCCGGCAGCGATCGCTTCAAGGATCACCCGCTTGGCCGTATCGTAGCCGCCGATCAGTTCGATCACGACCTCGATAGCCGGATCGTTCAGGACCTGCTTGACGTCGTTCGTCAGGAGGC
Source organism: Nitrospiraceae bacterium (assembly GCA_052388075.1). Taxonomy (GTDB): domain Bacteria; phylum Nitrospirota; class Nitrospiria; order Nitrospirales; family Nitrospiraceae; genus Nitrospira_D. Next base: position 12,525 of record JBQTIO010000190.1, on the reverse strand, counting down.
CGGCGGGAAGCGCGATGCCGCGATCCCGTGTCAGATCAATGTCCGCAATGCGAACCAACTCGATTGGCACGCCGACCCGGCGGCGAATCAGGGCGGCATTTTCCAGCAGAATCTTGGCCACGCCTGTGCCGACCGTACCGAATCCGATGATGCCCACTCCGAGACGCGACTTCATTCCTCTGCCCCGTCCAGCTTGAGCGCCTTGCGGATGCCTCTCACGGCCTGGCGTGTGCGATGCTCGTTTTCCACCAACCCGAAGCGCACGTATTCATCGCCGCCGTCGCCGAATCCGATCCCGGGAGACACCGCGACCTTCGCTTCTTTGAGCAGGAGTTTCGAAAACTCCAGCGACCCCATCTGCCGGTAGGGAGCCGGAATGCGCGCCCACACGAACATGGTCGCCAGCGGATTGGCCACGTGCCATCCGATCCGGTTCAACCCTCCCACCAGGACATCGCGGCGTTTCTGGTAACGCAGAACGGTTTCTTTGACGCAGTCCTGCGGCCCGTTCAGCGCGATCACGCTCGCAATCTGAAGGGGCTGAAAGATGCCGTAATCGAGGTAACTCTTGATCTTCGCCAGCGCGCCGACCACCTCGCGATTCCCTACGCAGAATCCCACGCGCCATCCCGGCATGTTGTAGGCTTTCGAGAGCGTGTAGAATTCCACTCCGATGTCCTTTGCGCCGGGAACCTGCAGAAAACTCGGAGCCGTATAGCCGTCGAACACGAGATCGGCATAGGCCAGATCGTGAATGACGATCACGTCATGCTCTTTGGCAAAGGCCACGATCTTCTTGAAAAATCCAAGGTTCACCACCGCCGTGGTCGGATTGTGGGGGAAATTGATGACCAGAATCTTCGGACGCGGGAAGGTCTGGCGATAGACGCGTGTCAAATCCTCGAAAAAATCACTGTCCTGGCGCAACTCGATCCCGCGCACTTCGCCACCCGCAATGATGAAGCTGTACATATGGATCGGATAGGTCGGCGTCGGCGTCAGCACCACGTCGCCCGGACCGATCATCGCCAGCGCCAAATGAGCAAGACCTTCCTTGGACCCGATGGTCACAATGGCTTCTGTTTCGGGATCCAGCTCAACGTCATACCGTCGCTTGTACCAGCCGCAAATCGCATGCCGCAGCTTGGTGATCCCGCGCGAAGCGGAGTAGCGATGATTTTTCCCCTTCCGCGCTGCCTCGATCATCTTCTCGACGATGTGTGGCGGCGTCGGTTGATCGGGATTCCCCATCCCGAAATCGATGATATCCTCACCCCGTTGCCGTGCTTCAAGTTTGAGCGATTGCACTTGAGCGAAGACGTATGGAGGGAGTCGCTTGATTCTATAAAACCCGTCGCCCAGCCCCATGAATTTCCTTTATCTCCCTTGGCGCCTGACAACTTCCCTCATCGAGAGCGGGAGCTCCAGAATTGTTCGAGCCGCTATTCTAGTCGAGGGCTCTGAACGAGTCAATTTACTTGTTATTCTGTGGGGTTCCGATTGCCCGTTGACCTAGGCCAACGGGCTTGATACGAACACAAGGGGAAGCCGGCAAGTCTGTTCTTGCCCCCTGTTGCCGCTTTCTGTTACTAATACAACGCCCGACCGCCGCTCGTCATTTTTTCTCTTCCCGGTACCAGTCAGTGCGCATGGAGGATGCATGGCCCGGCTGGGCGTCAACATCGATCACGTTGCGACATTGAGGCAGGCGCGGGGGGGAAGCGACCCTGATCCGCTCGTCGCAGCCGTCCTTGTCGAACTCGCCGGGGCCGACGGCATCGTGGTCCACCTGCGGGAAGATCGGCGGCACATCCAGGACCGGGACCTTCAGCTCCTGCGCCAGATTATCCGCACGAAACTCGACCTTGAAATGGCGGCGGATGAGGCGATGGCCAAGATCGCGCTCACCGTCAAGCCGGACCTCGTGACCCTTGTCCCTGAGAAGCGACAGGAACTCACGACCGAAGGGGGACTGGATATCGTCGGGCAGCGCGAGCGCATTCAGGACATGATCTCCCTCCTGCATGACGGCGGAATTCCGGTAAGCGTCTTCATCGAGCCCGACCTGAACCAGATCAAGGCCGCGCACAAGATTTCGGCGGATTTCGTGGAACTGCATACCGGCCGCTATGCGAATGCCGCGCGCTCCAAGGAAGCCGACGTGGAATTCGACGCCATCACCCAGTCGGCAAAGCTGGCATACAAGCTGGGCATTGGGGTGAACGCCGGACATGGACTGGACTACCGCAACGTGAGGCGCCTGACTCACATTCCGGAAATCGTCGAGTACAACATCGGGCACAGCATTATTGCGCGGGCCGTGCTCGTCGGTTTCGAGCAGGCCGTGAAAGAAATGAAGGCCCTAGTAAGTTAATCAGAATGCCGGCAACCTGCCGGCGTCGGGCGGATGAGCATGCGCACGACGACTATGTCATGACGCCGTCTGCCCGCCGCCACCGCAGGCCTCACCCGCACCGCGCCACCCCCGGTACTGGTTCGCCATGATCAAGATCGTCACCGCCGCACAAATGCAGGAGCTCGATCGCCGAACGATCGCCGAAGCGCATATCCCGGGAACCACCCTCATGGAGCGCGCCGGGAGCGGGGTGGTGTCTTGCCTTGAGCAGACGTTCGGACCGACGCGCGGGAAGACCGTCACCATCCTGTGCGGGAAAGGCAACAACGGAGGCGACGGGTTTGTGGTGGCCCGACTCCTTCATCGGCGACGGGCGAAGGTCCGGGTCCTCATTATGGCGCCGGTTTCTGAACTGAGCCGCGATGCCGCGACGATGTACCGGCGATTCGTTCAGCGTGCGGGTAAGTCCGCTGTGCTTCCTTATACCTCCAAGAGTCAGGCCCATCCGCTCCTGCGTGACAGCGATATCCTGGTTGACGCGCTGCTCGGAACGGGGCTTTCCGCCGAAGTCACGGGACGCTACGGCGAAGCCATCGACGGCATCAATGAGTCACGCCGCCCGGTCGTGGCGGTGGATCTTCCGTCAGGCCTTCATGCCGACACCGGAGCCGTTCTCGGTCGGGCCGTACAGGCCACGCTGACCGTGACGCTGGGCCTTCCGAAAATCGGCTTGTACCAGAACCAGGGGACAGATCTTGCCGGGCTGGTGTCGTGTGTCGACATCGGCGTGCCCCCAACCTACATCGATGCCGTGCCGTGCCGCACGACCTTGATCACGAATTCGTTCGTGCAGGGAGTCTTACCCATCCGGTCGCAGTCGAGCCACAAAGGGACATTCGGCCATGCCGGAATTATCGCGGGGTCCGTCGGCAAGACCGGCGCGGCAGCCATGGCCGCACGGGCGGCGCTTCGGATCGGCGCCGGTTTGGTGACCGTCGCCGCCCCGTCCAGCGTGAGCGACGTGCTGGAATCGAAGCTGCTTGAAGCCATGACCGTGCCGATGCCGGAAACCAAGGCGCGGACTTTTTCGCGGACCGCGTTCGACCGGCTGGCCGCGTTCATCGCCGCGCGAACCGCGATCGCAATCGGCCCCGGACTGTCGACGCACCCGGAAACAGTCGAGCTGGTGCAAGCCCTGATCAAACAGCTGGATCGCCCCGCCGTTCTCGACGCCGATGCCTTGAACGCGCTGGCCGGGCGCGCCTCGCTGCTGACGACCTGTAAGACGCCTCCGATTCTCACTCCTCATCCGGGCGAAATGGCCCGGCTGGAAAGCGATGTGACCACGCGGATCATCAATGAGAATCGAATCGAGACCGCCACCCGGTTTGCTCGAGAGCGTGGAGTCTTTGTCGTCCTGAAAGGCGCCAGGACTGTCGTTGCGCGACCGGACGGAGCCGCGGCGATCTGTCCGACTGGCAACCCCGGAATGGCCACGGCAGGAACCGGCGATGTCTTGACCGGCATGCTCGTAGGACTCCTGGCCCAAGGCCTGGCGCCATGGGATGCCGCCTGCGCCGCCACGTACTTGCACGGTCATGCCGGCGACCTGGCTGCAGTCATGAAGGGACAGGCAGGGTTGATAGCCGGCGATGTGATCGAGCAGATTCCGCATGCACTCAAGGCGGTTCATGAGGCCCGACCGGGCCATGCTCAATTGTCCGGGGACTGATCAGGTGTCCCAGCCACAGGATGTATCATCCGCCGGTGCGGTGAATCTGGTTCTCGCTTCTCGTTCCGACACTGAGGCTCTCGGGAAAACCATTGGCGATGCGCTGGCGGGAGGGGAAATACTCGCGTTGATCGGGGACCTGGGCGTCGGCAAGACCACCCTGATTCGAGGGATCGCGGCCGGACTGGGAGTACCGCCGGATGCGGTCAGCAGCCCGACCTTTGTGTTGATCCATGAATACAGCGGCCGGCTTCCATTGATTCACGTCGACCTCTATCGACTGCGCACCGGCGCGGAAACCCAGTCGATCGGGTTGGAGGATTATCTCACTGGCCGGACGATCACGGCGGTGGAGTGGGCGGACCGGTTTCCCGCCCTCCTCCCAGAGGACCGGTTGGAGGTGCGATTGTCCCATCGGAGTCTGACCACGCGGAGGGCCCGTCTGGTGGCGCACGGCCCGCAATCCCACGCGCTCCTGACTCGAATCAAGCTCGCCAAGGATGCGAATCGAAGGCGATCAACTGTTTTACGTCAGACGAACCGCTCCGGTCGAAGAAAGGCGCGGAGACGATGATCCGCTTGATTCTCGTCGGCATTCTGCTGCTGCTTTCGCTGGCCTTTTTTCTCCAGAACCAGGAGCAGGAAGTGACGCTCCGCTACTTCTTTGGATTGCTCGAAGCTTCCACGCCCATTTATAAGCCCATCATGGCCGGCTTCGTCGTGGGCCTCCTGGTCGCTGCCATTTTACTCTTCCCTCCGTGGGTGCGCGGCCGCATTGAGCTGCGGAGAAAAACGAAAGCGCTCCAGGAAGCCGAGGTGGACCTGGAGCGTCTCCGTCAGTCGATGGAGAAGCTTTCCGGACGACCCCCGGCCCCCGCACAACTGGAACCGTCACAGGATCTCGTCGATGAATGACGCGGATATCAGCCCGCTCATGCGTCAATACCGGGACATCAAGCGGGGCTATCCCCAGGCCATCCTGTTCTTCCGTGTCGGGGATTTCTATGAAATGTTCTACGAGGATGCGCAGGAAGCCTCCCGGCTTCTCTCAATCGCGCTCACGTCCCGCGACAAGCAGAGCCCTGTTCCCGTTCCACTCTGCGGTGTTCCCTATCACGCCGCGGCCGGCTACATCGCCAAGTTGCTCAAGGGCGGGCGGACCGTCGCACTCTGTGAACAGGTCGAGGACCCCAAGCTGGCCAAAGGGCTGGTGCGCCGCGAAGTCGTTCGCCTCTTCACGCCCGGCACCCTGGTTGATACGGAATTCCTCTCGCCGGCTGAATCAAATTATCTCGCCGCCCTTGCCATCCGTGCCGCACCGGCACAGCCAATGCTGGCTGGACTGGCGGCGCTTGACGTCTCCACGGGCGAGTTCTGGGTGACCGAATTTCAAGGCCCGCTGGCCCTGGTCCAGGTTCTGGACGAACTTGCCCGGTTGGAGCCTCGCGAGCTGCTTTGCTCTGCCCGACCTGATCGCCACACCTCGGCTCTGCTCGAACAGGTCAAGGGTACGCGCTTGTGTGAACGACCGCCGGACTCATTCGACCCTCACCAGGGCGCACTCAGACTGCAAAACCAATTTCGGGTTCAAACGCTTGAAAGCTTCGGCTGTCGCGGCCTGACCGCCGCCATCGGAGCAGGCAGCGCCGTCTTACAGTACTTCCGGGAAACCCAACCGACCGCTCCCCTTGACCACATCCGCCGGCTTACGGTCCGCCGCGACAGCGAGACCATGCACCTGGACGGCCCGACCATTCGCAACCTGGAACTTCTGAAACCGATAACCGCCGATGACCTTGCGCGCGAATCGCGGCCGGCCACGCTGTTGTCCGTCCTGGACCGAACCGTCACGGCCATGGGAAGCCGGCTGCTGCGCCAATGGTTGGTGAGACCGTTGATCCAATGCGATCCGATCCGGATGAGGCTGGACGCGGTGGGCGAGTTGAAGGACCGGATGCGGGAGCGCGTGGCCGTACGTACCGCCTTGCGAGAGGTCCAGGACATCGCTCGGCTCGGCAGCCGCATCGTCCTGAGTCTTGCGGGTCCGCGGGAGATCCTCGCGTTGAAAGAGTCGCTGTCCACCCTACCGGAAATCGCCGCCCAGCTCGCGCCCTTCCGGAGTTCGTTGCTTGTCGAGGCCTGTGCCTCGTGGGATGACGGGCGCGACCTCTACAATCTCATCGAACAGGCCATCCATCCTGACGCTCCGCACTCGGCCCGCGACGGGAACATTTTCCGGGAAGGGTACGACGGCGGCATTGACGAGCTGCGCAAGGCAAGCAAGGAGGGCAAACACTGGATCGCCGCGCTCGAGGGCAAGGAGCGCGAACGCACCGGGATCGACTCACTCAAAGTGCGCTATAACCAGGTGTTCGGCTACTACATCGAGATCACCAAAGCCAACCTCCCCCGTGTGCCGGCCGACTACATCCGCAAACAGACGCTCGTCAACGGCGAGCGGTTCATGACCCCTGAATTAAAGGCCCTCGAAGAACGCGTCACCGGATCCGAAAGCAAGCTGCTCGCCCTCGAACAGGAGACCTTTCTCCAACTTCGGAGTCGCCTGGCGAACGAGGCTTCCCGCCTGGAGGCCATGGCGAGCAGGCTTTCCGTGATCGACGTCCTGGCAGGTCTCGCCGAGACCGCGGCACTGAACCGCTACACGAGGCCCGCGGTCGATGAGAGTGGCTCCCTCACCATCCGCAACGGACGCCATCCGGTGGTCGAACAGCTGCGTGGCGACGCGGCGTTCGTGCCCAACGATACCGTCATGGATCTGGAAGCCAACCGGCTGCTGATCTTGACCGGACCAAACATGGCGGGCAAGAGTACCTACCTGCGACAAGTGGCGTTGATCGTCCTTCTGGCTCAAACAGGCAGCTTTGTTCCCGCGGACGACGCGCACATCGGCCTGGTGGATCGGATCTTCACACGCGTGGGGGCCTCGGACAATCTGGCCAGCGGTCAGAGCACCTTCATGGTGGAGATGGTGGAAACCGCGAACATCCTCAATAGTGCGACTCCTCGCAGCCTGATTCTGTTGGATGAGATCGGACGCGGTACCAGCACCTACGACGGGCTCAGCATCGCCTGGGCGGTGGCGGAGCACATTCACGACCGCACGCATCTGGGCGCGCGCACGCTCTTTGCCACCCACTACCATGAGATGACGCAGCTCGAACTACAACGGGAAGGAATCAGAAACTATCGGGTCGCGGTGCAGGAGCGTGACGGCGACGTTCTGTTCCTCCGAAAAATCGTGGCGGGAGGAGCAGACCGGAGCTATGGGATTCATGTGGCCAAACTCGCGGGACTCCCCGGCCGCGTGATCGACCGGGCTCAAGTGGTGCTGGCGCAACTAGAACAACCGGAGGCCTCGCTCACGCGACCGATCCAGGAGCAGCTCCAACAGTCGTCCCAGTCACTGCCCCAACCCCATCCCATCATCGAGGAAGTGAAACAGATCGACTTGTTCTCGATGACGCCGCTCGAGGCGCTCAATCGCCTGGCCGAATTGCAGCGCATGGTTCAGCCGGACGACAGCCGGCAACAGCACACATAAAATTTCTCTCGGAAGCGCTGGAGGATTTGCCGAAGGTAAAAAAGAAGGCGGCCTCACCTCCTACGAGGAGCGACCGCCTTCTGACATAGCACAGAACTCGGTTCAGTGAGCCTGATTGTACTGCGCCGTTGTGGGGATCAATCCGCCGACGGTTTTCCCGCCTGGAATCATCACATCGTACTGCATCAGTACATTGGCGCCATCGGGAGAGACTGGCGACGTATTAAGGCCACGCTTCGCCGCTGCACAGGCTGAATCAATCTCGCTCTTCCCCGCACATTCCTTGAGTCGTAGCGCGGAAATGCTCAGCGGTTTCCCCATCGAACCAGCGACTTCGGGAAGCTTCTTGACTGAGGAAATGACTCGATGGTTCTGCTCGGTCTCTACGGCGACAAACTCGATCAAATCCGTCGTGCTGCCAGGAGGGACATCTTTCGCTGCCGCCGGGCCCGCGTGAGGACGTCCCATCTTCTTCAGCTCTTCCCAGGCGGCCTTGTCCGCGTAGAACTTCAGATTCTTTCCGGGATGCACCTTCTGCCAGAACAGCCCGCTCTCGGCGGGGCCACCGAACACGGAAACGTTGATCCACACCGCTTCATCGTACGGATCAAGCACGATCACCCGACCTTGAATCGTGGTCGGCTTGCTCATGTCGCCCCATTCAAACCGCTCCTGGAATGCCTCGATGGCCGATGCGGCGGAAGCCATGCCGGCCACCAGCGCCAGGGCTACCAACACGGCCCCGCCTTGCCTCTGCAACGTCATCATCAGGTCCTCCTTCAGCAACATCAACATTTTCACATGAACATTGGGGGCGGCTATTCCTTCAGCACCTTGAAACTGGTAATCGTCCTGCCATCCAACGTGACTTCCATCGCCACCAGTTCCTGGGAAGCCTTGATGATCTGATCCATCAGCGCCTTGTCCTTCACCGCCAGTCGGACGGTGGTGGCGGCATGGTACCAGCCGGAATAGGCTGCATTTTTATCAGTGCCACCGACAAAACCCCAGGCGCAGCAACTGAATAACGGATCCGGCGGTTTCACATCTAGCATCGTGGAAGACCGGCCGCCCGGCGTACCAGATGCCGGCTCTCCGGTATTCCAATATTGAATTCCGAACAGGAGTTCTCCGTCCGGATTATCTGCCCACTGCGACCACACTCGACCTTGAAGCGTCTTGACGGCACCTTCCGCCTTGAGCGGTTTGCCGCCGACGATCGCATCAGCAGGCCCTCCACCGCTTGGGGCATCGGCAGCTAGGGAAAATTCGGCCGCTAGCAAGCCGAACACCGAGAACGCTGTAACGGCGGCTAGAACGACAACCCTTTTCATACCTCATTCCTCCTTACATGAAGATGGCACAAGCCCTAGAAGCATTCCCTTCAAGCCGGCAAGAGAACGGAGTCGTGTCCGCTTTTAGCTTGGCCTTCCTTCTATTTCGGACTCGCTCCTCCTGGTTCTCATGACCGAAATATCGTCGCAATAATACTGGAACGGTACTGAAACAGGTTTAAGGTGTCAAGAAAATGTTTGGCGAACACGCCTGACGGCTGTGTATTGAATTTCTCCTCGACAAATCAACCGGTTGTAAACCTTGCTCAGATTGAGTCACCGATCCGACCTGGGTCGCTGCCAACGGTGCCTAGTTCATGGCTGCCATCTGCCGGGCAGAGAGCGGTCCCAATCCGGTCAACGCCATCGTTTCCGGAGCCAATAAATCCTGTGCGAGACGCAAGACCTGTTGCTCGGTAATCGTCTCGATTTCCGACAGCATATCCTCCAGACTCGTGTGCCCCCCCGCAATCAATTCGTCTTTCGCCAGCTTGTTCATGCGGCTATGGGAACTCTCCAGGCTCAGCATGAGGCTGCCTTTCATCTGATCCTTTGTCCGCTTGAGTTCCGCCCGTTCGACCCCATGCGTCGCCATTTTCCGGACCTCCCGACGGATCAAATCTACGACGCGCTCGACTTCTCGCGCTCGCGTGCCCGCATAAATCGTGATGGTCCCACCGTCGGAATAACCAGACAGGCAGGAATAGATGGAATAGGCCAACCCACGCTTTTCACGGATCTCCTGAAAGAGCCGCGAACTGACGCTTCCCCCCAGCACGCTGTTCAAGACATACGCGGCATAGCGATCGTTGTGGTTTGCGGCAATGCCCTTGAGTCCCACGCAGAGATGCACCTGCTCCAGCGGCTTTCGCTTCATCATCACGCCGCCACAGACTTCCGGAGGCCAGCGTTTACGTGGCTGGGCGCTCGCGGCCTGCCGGCGGCGGCCAAAAGCGCGGGCAATCGTCTGTTCGAGTTGCCGCTGATCGAAATTGCCCGCGACGGCGAGCACCATTTCCTGTGGCCGGTAATGGGTTTCGATATAGTCCAGGAGATCTTCCCGCCGCAGCCGGGCAATCGTCGACTCCTGTCCCAAGATCGGCCGGCCCAGGGGATGACCTCCCATCACAAGTTCGGTGTGCAGCTCCTGCACCAGGTCTTCTGGGTCGTCCTGAACCATGCGGATCTCCTCCAGCACCACCTGTTTCTCCTTCTCGATCTCTTTGGTCCCGAAACGAGATCGGTGGAACAGGTCCGACAGCAGATCCAGCGCCTTGGGAAGATGTTGATCCAGAACCTTGACGTAGAAGGTGGTCGTTTCACGCGTGGTGAAGGCGTTCATTTCGCCGCCAAGTGCGTCGATTTCGCGTGAGATATCCGTGGCCGACCTGGTGGTCGTCCCCTTGAAGAACATGTGCTCGATGAAGTGTGAGTAGCCGGCCTGGCCCGGATTTTCGTCACGGGAGCCCGTATCGACCCATAGGCCGACGGTGACGGATTTCAGCGTCGGGATCCGCTCGGTGACCAGGCGGACCCCGTTGTCGAGAATGAGCTTGCGGTACAAGGAGGGCTACCCAGCTGCCGGATCTTTCGCCCCGCTTCCGCCGGGCGCAGGCAGGGTCTCTTTCCGGCTGAGCCGGATCTTGCCTTGCTTGTCGATCTCCAGCACCTTCACGAGAATTTGATCACCTTCCGCCACTTCATCGGACACCGCCTTCACACGATGATGCGCCAATTGCGAGATGTGGACCAATCCATCGGTACCCGGCAACACCTCGACGAAGGCGCCGAAATCCATGATCTTTCTGACGGTGCCCATATAGACCTTCCCCACTTCGACTTCCTCGGTCAGGCGACCGATGATGTCCTTCGCCTTCTGCAGCGAGGCTTCATCGGCGGACGCGATGGTCACCACGCCCGTGTCCTCGATGTTGATCTTGACTCCGCACTCGGCCTGAATCCCACGGATGGTTTTCCCGCCCTGGCCGATGATATCCCGAATTTTATCCTGCTTGACTTTCATCGTAAAAATGCGCGGCGCGAACGACGACAGGTTCGGGCGCGCACCTGCGAGCGCCTTGGCCATATGGCTCAGAATGTGGAGCCGTCCTGCGCGGGCCTGCTCGAGCGCCTGCTGCATGAGCGTCGTCGTGATCCCCCCGATCTTGATGTCCATCTGCAGCGCCGTGACTCCGTTGGCGGTCCCGCACACCTTGAAATCCATATCGCCGAGGTGGTCTTCCAGCCCGAGGATGTCCGACAGGATCATGACGGACTCGCCGTCCTTGATGAGCCCCATCGCAATACCTGCGACAGGCTCCTTGATCGGAACTCCCGCATCCATCATCGCCAGTGTTCCGCCGCAGACCGTCGCCATGGAGGAGGAACCATTGGACTCCAGAATCTCTGACACGAGACGGAGCGTATATGGAAACGCGTCTTTGCCCGGGATGACCGGCTTCAAGGCCCGTTCAGCCAGTGCGCCATGGCCGACTTCCCGCCGGCCCGGCGACCGAAGCGGGCGCGCCTCGCCGACGCTGAACGGCGGAAAGTTATAATGAAGCATGAACGTCCTGGTGTACTCACCTTCCAACGCGTCGATACGCTGCTCATCGTCGGTGGTACCCAGCGTGACGACGGCCAGACTCTGCGTCTCCCCTCGGGTGAAGAGCGCGGAGCCGTGAGTGCGCGGCAGCACGCCCACCTCGCAGGTGATGGGCCGGATATCGGTCGGGCCGCGGCCATCGGCCCGGGACCGTTTTTCCAGGATCATGCTCCGGACTTCCGTATACTCTAGCCCGTGGAACACCAGCTTGATGTGCCGTTCACAGTTCGGGTCGTCCGGATTCTTGAACTTTTCGACCGCCTCGGCCAGGACCTCATCCAGCCGTTCCTGGCGCATGGTCTTGTTGGGAATCAGGATTGCCGCGCGGATTGGCTGCGCGACGAGTGCTTTCACCTTCGACGTCAGGGTCGCATCGATCTCCTCGACCGTCACCTCCCGCTTCTTGTTCCCGACCTTCTGCGCCAGCTCTGAAATTTTCGCGACGATCTTTTTGATCTCGGCATGTGCCAGGTCGAGCGCCTGGAGCATGACGGCTTCCGACAGTTCGTTGGCCCCCGCCTCAACCATCATCACGGCATCCGCGGTGCCCGCCACGACCAGATGCAACTCGCTTTTCTCCATTGTTTCAAGATCGGGATTCACGACGAACTCCCCGTTCACCCGTCCGATCTTGACGCCGGCCACCGGCCCCTGGAACGGAATGTTCGAAATGGAGAGGGCGGCCGAAGCCGCGGTGATGCCGATGACGTCGGATGAGCCGGTCTTGTCGGCGGACAACACCGACGCGATCACCTGTGTTTCGAAGTAGTAGCCTTCTGGGAAGAGCGGGCGGAGCGGGCGGTCGATCAACCGGCTCGTGAGCACTTCTTTTTCGGACGGCCGGCCCTCCCGCTTGAAGTAGCCGCCCGGGATCTTTCCGGCCGCGTAGGTTTTCTCCTGATAGTCGACCGTCAGCGGGAGAAAATCCACTCCCGG
>JBQTIO010000189.1:0-9864 GCA_052388075.1 Nitrospiraceae bacterium | reverse complement strand
CTGGCCGGTCCCGCCGTTTTCCTCAGCAGGATTTCCGCGCTGCCGGAGATCAGAAGATTCGGCATCGGCCCGATTTCCTGATAGCCGTGTTTCTTGTAGAAGACTCTCGCGGATTCGTTGAAATCCGACACGCAGGCGAAGAGGTTCTGGGCTCTTTCGAAGACGCGCTGTTCGACGTGCCTCAGCAGCCGACCGCCGATTCCCTTTTTGCGTGCCCATCCGGCGACCCCCAGGAGCTCCAGATAATCGCCCAACAGAAATCTCTGTTTCACGATGGCGATGCCCGCCACGCGTCCGTCTAGTGCTGCCACATAGCTGTCGCGCCCTTGTGGAAGCGGGCAAAAAATCCGTGTCCAATCGGAGCCGGTGTACCCGAGTGTCTTCCAGGGATCGGATTCAGCCAGGAATTGCACGACCGCCTCGCGATCACCGGGGGTCATGTCCCTGATCACCGGTTCAGTCATGGGGCGGGCGTTCGACAGTTCAAGAGCTCGCTGACCGTCATGGGCTTGAGGCCCTTGTAAGGAAAGACATCCGTCGTGAGGCGCTCGATGACCTGACGGGTCTGCTTCCCCTTGCCGTTGGCGTGGAACACGATGATGCTGCCGGGCTTCGCGCGCTTGCTCACCCATGCCAGGATCTGCTCAGCTGAGAGAGTCGGGTCAGGGTCGCCGGACTCGATGTTCCACTGGATAAACCGCAGCCCGATCGACTTGACCACGTCGACTGTCATGTCGTTGTACTCCCCGTAGGGGGGGCGAAACAACGTCGCGTCATGGGCATAGTGCTGATGGAGCACCTTGACCGGACCGAGGATCTCCGTACGCTGCTCCTCAGCATTGTGCATGGGGAGATGGGCGTGGACATCGCCATGGGTCCCGACTTCGAAGAAGCCGATGCCGAGCAGTTGGGTCACTTCTGCCGCGTGTCTGGTCATCCACTTACCGGACATAAAGAACGTGGATGGGATCTGGTTTTGGATCAGGTATTCCATCAATGCCTGGTCGTACCCCGACCCTGTCCTGACGGGGCAGAGGTCAAAGGTGAGGGCAATGGCGGGGCAGGACGGCGGGCCGGACGTGATAACCTGGGCCGGACTTCTTGGGGGAAGTGCGAATGACAGGCCTCCAACAACCAGCGCACCCAACAGCCATGCGGTGGATCTCCGCAGCATGGGCACTAGTATACCTGAAGTCGGGCGCTGAGAAATTGATTCCTTATGGATCGGGCTGTTACGGTGTATCCATGCAATGGCCTTCCTTTGAGATCGGGCGCGCGTTGGGGATTCCCATTCGCATCCATGCGTCGTGGTTTCTGGTGTTCCTCCTCGTGACCTGGACGCTGTCCACCGGATACCTGCCGGAGAGTTTGCCCGGTCTCTCGCCGGGGCGCTACTGGGCAATGGGCGGGATCGCGGCCGTCCTTCTGTTCCTCTCCGTGCTGTTGCACGAACTCGGCCATTCGTATGTGGCGCTGTACTATCACATTCCGATCGAGCGGATCACCCTGTTCATATTCGGCGGGGTGGCTCATATTCGGAAGGAGGCTCCGACGCCGCGCGCGGAATTTCTTATTGCGGTCGCCGGGCCTGCCGTGAGCTTTGCGCTCGGCGCGGCCTGTTTAGGGTTTGTCGTGCTCGCCGAGTCGCTGCAACAGCCGCATGCCCTGCAAGGCCTCATCATCCTCGGCGCCTTGCTGGGGATGGTGAATGTGCAGCTCGGGCTCTTCAATTTGATCCCGGGGTTCCCCTTGGACGGCGGAAGGGTCTTGCGCGCGGGGTTATGGGCCTGGGGGAAGGATTTCTATCGAGCCACGAAACAAGCGGCTGGTATCGGTCTCGGGTTCGGCGTCGTGTTTGGGCTGGTGGGCGCGGCAGTCATCGTCGGATCGTTGAGCGGTGCGCTGCCCGCGTCATTAGCCTCGAACGGCGGATGGGTGATCTGTATCGGCATGTTTCTCTTTGCTGCGGCGCTGGCCAGCCGTCGTCAAGCCATGGTGCGGGAATCGCTCGCCGCCATTCCGGTTCGCGACCTCATGGTGCAGACCGTCACCGCCATCCCTCCGCATTGTACCCTTGACGAGGCGGTCAATCTCTACTTTCAGCCCTATGGATACGGAGGATTTCCGGTCTTGGAGGAAGGGCAACTCGTCGGATTGATCACGGTTGCGGAAATCCAGACCGTGCCGCCGGCGCTCTGGCCCTGGAGGCGGGTCGAGCAGGTGATGCGTCCGGTCACGCCATCGATGGTCGTCGCTCCGGACGTTCCAGGGATTCAGGCCATGGAGCGCATGGCGCGAGAAGGGTGGGATCGGCTCGTGGTGATGCAGGACGGGCATATTGTCGGGCTCGTCACGCACTCGGCCATCGTGCATTTCTTGCAGCTTCGAAGTTCGTCCCGCCGCTCCTAGCCCGTATCAACCGTCAATCGTCATGCGTCGAGCGTCATCCGATAGGAAGGCGGTGATGAGGGACCTCCGTCGATTTTCGAATGACGAATGACGGCTGACGATTCACGTCCTCAGCCGTCTGCTCGCGCCACGGAGATATTTTGGGCGATGGCGACGCGGATGAGGTGGACGACGAGCAGGAATCCGTAGACGACGCAGAAGAACTTAAATGTGACCCGGTAAAAGTCCATTAAGAGGACGGGAAGACAGAGTGCAAACAGCAGGCTCGCGATGAGCGTGGCGAAGGTCAGGCGGCGGCAGAATTCATAGGACGGTTCCTTTCCGATGGGTTTCAGCGCTCGCGCATAGCGCTCGGCTCGCTGGAGCCGGGCCTCGTGAAGCGCATCGTCCGTCGGCCCCCAATACCGGATTCTGAAGTAGCCGTAGAGGATGAACAGCCAGGGTGTGGACCAGAGCGGCCAGTACAGGGGGCCGGCGTAATCCTCGTTGCTGATCAGGGCGGCATAGGAGGGGGCAAAGAGCAATCCCAACACGAGCGGAAGAATGCGCTCGTCGCGTGGGCGTTCGCCCTCGGGCCCGCCGTGGATCAGCTCTCGCTCGAACAGGGGATAGCCATACTTCAAAATGACCAGCGCGATGGCCGCGCTCATCGTCTTGTCCGGAATGTAACGGATGCAGTTCTGGAACCAATTGACCACGTACCAGCTGATGCTCTCGCTCCATCGAAGCCCAAGGGTGGATTCCAAGTACATCTGAACGGCGGCTTCCCACTGCCTGATCTGCACGCTGAGCGATTCGGCCACCTCCGGATTCAAGGCAAAAATCGACCGTTCCTGCAACGCGGATTGCACGAGAGTTCCGGGAATGCTCATAACCACGGCTCCTGCCACGCCGAAACTCAGCAGGAACCAGGTATGGGCCAGGCCGGAACTCTTGGTGGTGCGCACGTATTTCTGAAAACTCGGTTGACGGGCCAAAGTTCCCCAGAACAGTGCGCCGGCCATATTGACCAGCGACCATGGGAAGATCACCACGTCGGCGCCCGCTTCCGGAAACAGCAGCCAGTTGACCACAGAGTTCGAGAGGAGCGCGACGATGGCGCCCCACCATGGCCCGAGCAGGATGGCCACCAGAGCCGTGCCCGTCATATCCAGAAAGAGAATACTCTCAAGGTGTCGGCTGAGCGTGAGGCCGACATAGTTCAGCAGGACGCCCGCTGCCACGATGACGCTGGTTTCATGCAACAGCAGAAAGGAGGTTCCACGCAGAGGTTTCGAGGAGAAGAAATCGACGGTTGGGGCAGGTTCTGCGACGGTGCGCTCAGGTTGGGATGGGCTTGTCTTCTCCTTCTTTGAATGGATGCGGTGCTGGAAGTCGAGGAGCTTCTCCAACACGGTAAGCAGAGCCGCGATGAACCCCGCGATCGTCCCTCCGAACATCATGAGTTCTTTGCCGTGTTCTTCAAGCATAGAAATACATCCGGTTCTGCCGGTTGCCATTGTATCGAGGAAGGGCTGGCGCCGCCAGAAAAAGGCTGGAAGTTGCACGGGCAGAAAATCGGCTCTAGGAGCGGTTTTGGGCTTGCCGTCGCACTTACCCCTGCTGGACGGTCTCGGCCGGGACGGTACCTGCTACCTGGGTCCGTTGTTGGAGCTTATGGGCGATGACCGCGCCGAGGAGCAGGAGACCGGCTGAATAGTAGACCCACAGAAGCAGCAGCACGACTTCCAGCAGCGATCCGTAGAGGCGGACGTACACCGTGGCATAGCCGCTATAGGTGACGAAAAGCAGCTTAGCCGAGACCCACAGCAGCCCGAACGTCATCGCCCCCGCCATCGCTTCCCGCCATTCCGGGCGGCGGCGCGGGACGTAACGGTACAAGAAGCTGACCGTCAAAAACGCAAGGACAAAGGGTAACGTATAGGTCAGCATGAAGTCATGAGCGGCCAGGGCGACGAGGTCCAAGCCGAAGAGCCTGGGCGCATAGCCGGTCAGAAAGTTGAGCGTCTGCGTGGCGACGTAGGAGATGATCAGGAGCAGACCGGTGGCTCCGAGCAGGGCGACGGAGATGGCCGTCGAAATCAACGGATGCCGGCGCCGGGTGCTCTCGAACACGACGTTGAGGGTGTAGTCGAGCTCATAGAAGACGAGGCCGCCGAACCAGAAAAACGAGAGGAACACAATCCACCGCACGCTTTCCAACGCACTGATCCGATGGAGTTCCTCCGCCAGCCGTTCCCCAAGCGACGGCAGGAATCCCTTCAGGAAGCTGAGCAGAAACTGCTCGCCAATGACGTCCTGGCTGACGAGAAAGCTGATTCCATAGAGGAGGAGGAAGATCAGCGGAAAGAGCGAAAGCAGCGAGAAAAAGGCCAGGGATGCAGCCAGGCTGGCGCACCCCTGTCGCAGGAATGCCTTCAAGATGTCGAGCAGGAATCGGAAGACATCCATGAACCCTCGCATTCGAGCAAGCGTAGCATGAGCAGCGCCGACGCGCACCTCGTTCCCGATCATCGGTTGCCTATTTGAGGGTCAGTACGGCCTGCGTGGCGAGGTTCACCAGCGGATTGGGGTAAAACCCGAAGATCACCACTCCCGCCACGGCGCAGGCCAGGACGATGGACAGGGTCGGGGACATGACGAATCGCGGCGAGGTGGCCGTGATCTCTCCCGGTTCACGCATGTACATGACCATTACCAGCCGCAGGTAGTAGTAGGCCGAAATGGCAGCGAAGATGAGCGCGAGGACCGCGAGCCAGGTCATGCCGGCCTCCACGGCGGCGAGGAAAACATAGAATTTTCCGATAAACCCCGCAGTCGGAGGAATCCCCGCCAGCGACACCATGAACAGCATCATGAGGAGCGCTGCGAGGGGATGACGCTTGGCCAGACCGGTGAAGTCCTCGATTTCCTCCCCTTCGATTCCGCCTTTCCGGAGCATCGCGACAATCGCGAACGCGCCGAAGGTCATGAATGCATAGAGGGAGAGATACAGCAGGACGCTGGCGATGCCCTTGGCGGAGGAATCGCCCAACCGTCCGGCAGCGACGACGCCCATCAGGGCATAGCCCGCATGGGCGATGCTGGAGTACGCCAACATCCGCTTGATGTTGGTCTGCACCAGGGCCACGACGTTTCCCAACACCAGGGTCGCGATACAGAGCAGCAGGAAAATTGCGGACCAGTCGGCTTTCAGCCCGCCCAGTCCCTCGACGAACACGCGGAGGAACGCCCCGAAGCTGGCCGCTTTGGAGGCCACCGCCATGAAGGCCGTGACGGACGTGGGGGCACCTTGATAGACGTCAGGGGTCCACATGTGGAAGGGCACGACGGCGAGTTTGAAACTGAAACCGACGGCCAGCAATATCGTGGCAAACAGGAGCAGTGGATCCTCCAGGCTTCGCCCTGCGATTGCCCCAGCGATGGCGGGGAGCCTGGTGCTGCCCGTGGCGCCGTAGAGCAGCGAGATGCCGTAGAGAAGAATGCCAGAGGAGAAAGCGCCCAGCACGAAGTATTTCGCCGAGGCCTCCAGCGAACGTGGCTCCGCTCGTTTGAGCCCCGCCATCACGTAGAGCGATAACGACATCAGTTCGGTGCCGAGATAGATCGTCAGCAGATCGGCCGAGGAGACCATCACCATCATGCCGGAGAGCGCCAGCAGGACAAAGCCGTAGTACTCGCCGAAATAGATCCGTTCCTCCTTCAGATACGAGTAGGACAACAGGACGGTCAGGCCGCTGACGAAACAGAGCAGCAGTTTCCAGAAACCGCCATAGGCATCGATGACCACCAGGCCGCCGAAGGCCAACGCCGCATGGCTCATCTGTGAAGCGATCAGGCCCATGCAGACGGCCAGGGTGCCGAGACTCAGCCAGGCCAGCCCGTCTTTTTGGGACTGGTGCAACACCGGGTCGAGGGCGAGCACGATGCAGGCCGCGGTAATCACCAGCAATTCAGGCAGGACGAGAAGCAGATCGCCCGAAGCGAAGGTCATGGCCGGCCCACCTGTGCCACTGCTGGCTCCGCTTTACGTCCGAGCGGCGTGAGCGGATCGAGCCGGCTCACAGCCTGAGCCGGTACCGGGGAGGAGGCCGACGTCCGGGCAAGTACTTTGTCGACGCTCGCATGCATGCGAGTCAGCAAGGGATTGGGGAACAAGCCGATCCAAAAGACCAACACGACGAGCGGGACGAGGGCGACCATCTCGCGGTGATTCACGTCCCGGAGCTTCGGCAACAATTGCGGCGATGGGAGGCCGAAGGCGACCCGTTGGACCATCCACAAGAGATACACGGCGGCCAGAATGATTCCGAGGGAGGCCAGGGCCGTGGCACTCTTGTTCCAGAGAAACGTGCCGGCCAACACCATGAACTCGCCAACGAAGCTGTTGGTGCCAGGCAAGCCCAGCGACGAGAGGGCGAAGATGACCAGGAGCGTCGCATAGCAGGGCATCGGCTTCGTGAGCCCGACATTATCGGCGATCTGTCGGCTGTGCGTGCGTTCGTAAATCACGCCCACGCAGAGGAAGAGGCCGCCCGTCGTAATGCCGTGGTTCACCATCTGCATCACAGCACCTTCGATGCCCTGGATGTTGAAGGCGAACAGCCCCAGCGTGACGAATCCCATGTGGCTGACGCTCGAATAGGCGATGAGCTTCTTCAAGTCGGCCTGGGCCAGCGCCATATAGGCGCCATAGATGATGGCAACGACCGAGAGCGTGACCATTAGTGGAGTGAAGGCTCTCGATGCGTCCGGCAACATCGGCAGGCTGAACCGCAGGAATCCATAGGCCCCCATCTTCAGGAGTACGCTGGCGAGGATCACGCTGCCTGCCGTGGGTGCTTCGACGTGCGCGTCCGGTAGCCAGGTGTGCAATGGAAACATCGGCACTTTCACGGCAAAGGCGGCGAAGAATGCGAGGAAGAGCCACATCTGTAGTGGCTTTGGATAGGTGCCCTGGCTTAACTGAAGAATGTCGAACGTCTGCCCACCCTGGAAATAGAGCACCAGAATCGCGACCAGCAGCAATACGCTGCCGGTCAGCGTGTAAAGGAAAAACTTGATGGTGGCATAGAGGCGATCCGGTCCACCCCAGATGCCGATCAACAGATACATCGGAATCAGCATCGCCTCCCAGAACACGTAGAACAATACGAAATCGAGGGCGGCGAACACGCCGATCATGACACCCTCCAGGATCAGCAGCGTGGCCATGAACGCCCGGATTCGCGTGGCGATGGATTCCCAGGAGATCAGGATGCAGAGCGGCAACAGCGCCGTCGTCATCAGCACCAACGGCAGGCTGATTCCGTCGAGGCCGAGCCGATAGTGAATCGGCGGCGTCGTGATCCAAACCGCCTGCTCCGCGAACTGCATCTGGCCGGACGACGCGTCAAAAAGCCACCAGAGGGGGAGCGACAGCAGGAGGTCGGCGAGCGCGATGCCGAGCGCCGTGAGCCGGACGCCGGTCTCCTTGACCAAAAAGACCGCGACCGCTCCGGCGAGCGGAAGCACGATCAGGGCGGTGAGCCAGGGAAAAGAATGTGTCATCGGTCAATCGTCATCGGTCAATCGTCATTGGCACGGAGACTGGCAGTACAGTGACTACCAGTGACCAATGACTCATGACCATTGACGGTTCTCCTAAAAGACCACGAAGACCGTCACGATCACCAGGACCCCCATTGCCATAGCCAGCGCGTAGTGCTGCGTCTGCCCGCTCTGGATCAGTCGCAACAACCACGCCCCCCAGGCGACGGCACGGGCTACGCCGTCGACGGCACCGTCGATCACCTTGACATCAATCCGCTTCCAGAGTTCGGAGGCCGTCGTGAGGGTCGGCCGCACGAACGCGCGATCGTACCCCTCATCCATGTACCACTTGTTCAGTGAACCTTCATAGAGGCTGGTCCATCGCTGGGCCAGGCGGTCGGGGAGATCGGGGTTGAGCACATAGACATAATAGGCTCCGGCGATCCCACCCAGCCCCATCGCAGTTGCCGCAATCATGATGATCAGACCGGCTCCACCATGGTGCACCGCGCTGTCCTGTTGCGTCGAAAAGACCGGTTCTAGGAACGCGGGGATTCCGAGGTAGCCGGTCAGAATGCTGAAGACCGCCAGAATCAAGAGCGGTGTGGTAATCGTCCGCGACGGCTCATGGACATGATGGGCATGATGCGGATCGACGCGCGACGGTCCCCAAAACGTCACGAACACCAGCCGGAAACTATAGAAGGCAGTCAGCAGAGCGGTCAGTAGGCCGAAAATCGTGAGCACCTGTCCGAGCGATCCCGACGACCAGGCCGAGACCAACAGATCGTCCTTGCTGAAGAAGCCCGCCGTGAGCGGAAAACCGGCAAGGGCGAGCGAGCCGACCACGAACGTCCAGTAGGTGACGGGTAGTTTGTCCCTGAGACCGCCCATGTGACGCATGTCCTGTTCATGATGCAGCGCGATGATGATGGAGCCGCAGCCCAGGAATAGCAAGGCTTTAAAGGCGCCGTGAGTCAATAAGTGGTACATGCCGGAGGCATAGGCGCCGAGGCCGCAGGCCATGATCATGTAGCCGAGCTGGCTGACTGTCGAGTAGGCGACCACGCGCTTGATATCCGTTTGAGTCAGCGCGATGGTGGCGCCCAAGACCATCGTCGCGGCGCCGACGAGCGCCACCACGTTCATCGCGGTCGGTGACAGGTTATACAGCGGGGACAGCCGGGCCACCAGGAAGACTCCGGCTGTTACCATGGTGGCGGCATGGATCAGGGCCGAGATGGGAGTCGGGCCTTCCATCGCGTCCGGCAACCACACGTGCAGCGGGACCTGCGCGGACTTCCCGATCGCGCCGGCGAACAAGAGGAGGCAGATCACGGTCACGACCGGCACTTCCCAGGTCCCGCCGAAGAGCCCGAGCAGATTCATCGATTGCCCGGCGGACTCGTGGGCGGCGGGAAACACGTCGTGATAGTTCAGCGACCCGAAGCTGGACCAGACGAGCAGCAGCCCCAGCATGAACCCGAAGTCGCCCACCCGATTCACGAGAAAGGCCTTCGTGGCCGCGGCGCAGGCCGAGGCTCGCTCGTACCAATGGCCGATCAGGAGATAGGAACAGAGGCCGACGGCTTCCCAGAAGACGAAGAGCTGAAGCAAATTGTCGGCCAGCACCAACATCAACATCGAGAAGGTGAACAACGCGACGTAACTGAAGAAGCGGGCATAGCCCGGCTCGCCATGCATGTACCCGATCGTATAGATGTGCACGAGCGAACTCACGACGGTGACCAGCAGGAGCATCACGGCGGTGAGCCGGTCGATATAGAAACTGATGTGAATATCGAGGTTCCCGGACGTCAGCCAAGTGTACAGAGGAACGGAAATGATGGAACCGGAGGCCACTTCCGCAAACGTCGACAGTGACAAAACGAGCGAGATCAGAACCGCCGGGACGGCGACCAG
>JBQTIO010000188.1:0-2088 GCA_052388075.1 Nitrospiraceae bacterium | reverse complement strand
GTTCCGTCCAGCGTCACGATTTTCTCCTCGAGCATCGACACCAGCCCGCTGCCTTCCAGCAATTCATGAGTCCGCTTACGAATGACGGCGTGATAGTCGGGATGAAACAGCTCGAAGGGGGACTTGCTCAGAATTTCCTCGGCCCGCACTGCGCCGAACAGCTTGATCGCCTGATCGTTCGCAAAGATCGCACGATCACCCCGGTTCACGAGGATTGCATAGGGTAGGACGGCGATCAGCCGCCGGTATCGCTCTTCGCTCTGCCGCAGCAGCTGCTCGGCCCGTTTCCGCTGAGTGATGTCGATCATGGCCCCGATCATGCGCACGGGCTTGCCGGACGAATCACGGACGATATGTCCACGGTCGAAGATTACCGCGTCTGAACCGTCGGCCAGGCGAAACCGGTATTCCGCGAACCAGTACGTTTGCCCGCTCTCAAGGGCCCGGTCCAGACCGGTCAGCACCTTCTCTCGATCCTCCGGATGGAGCCGGCTGGGCCAGGCCTCAATGTTCAGTTCTCGCTCCGGATCATAGCCGAATTTTTCCTTGGCCGAGTCACTCCACCAGTGTTGATCCGTGTTCAGATCCCAATCCCACAGCACGTCGTTGGTGGCGAGGGCGACTAGGCGAAATCGTTCCTCGGCTTGCCGTAACGTCGCCTCAGCCTTCCTGCGCTCGCTGATGTCCCGGAGGATGACCGTATAGAATTTCTTCCCATCCGCGGTGATATGGGAAATGGCGGCTTCGATCGGAAACTCCTCGCCGTCGGCACGACTCCCGATGACAGTCCCCAGTTCGCCCATCTTCCGGCTCGTCACGCCGGATTGTCCGAACGAGTCAATATGGTGACGATGCGCGTCGCGGAAGCGCGTCGGCAGGAATCGATCGAGCGGCTGCCCGAACGCGTCCGCCGCAGGACAGCGAAACATCTGCTCGGCCGCCTGGTTGAACAACACAATCTTCTGGTCCTGATCTACCGTAATGATCGCGTCCATGGCGGACTGGATGATGCCTTCCAACCTAAGTTGGCTGACCAGGAACTTTTCTTCCGCTTCTTGGCGTCCGGCCGCGGCACCCCTTGCCGCCATGTCCGCGTACGAGCGCGCCTCTTGAGCCGCCATCATCAGGCCCTCGGCATGGACCCGCTCGACACGCTCGGACGTCAGCTCCTGGCGAGTCCGCTTATGCCAGATCAATAGGATGGCCATGCCCCAGATGACCATCGTGCCCAGCGCGCGGTTGAGCAGCGCATAGGGAATCGGGAGTTCGGCTGGTTTTAGCAGGACGGCAACCCAGATGAGCATGGTGGCGATAGCGGAAAAGTAGAGAGGGTCTCGTGCGCGGGCTGATGGGAGAAACGTCAGCAGCAACGGAATCACATACAGGACCGGCACCGCCACTCCCCGTGGAGTCAGCAGATCAAGCGTGAAGACCCCTATCGTTAGAGCCGGCACCGCCCAAGGCGCAGCACGCATGATTCGACCGTCCACACCCTTCATGCAATCCATCCCGGCCTGAGTCAGGATTGTTCGATGCCAATCCTTGTGCGATGGTCAGAAGGAAGTTGTCATTCCTCTGAATGAGGTTTGCCTTCGATTTCGGCGAGCTTACGATACAGGGTCTTGCGGTCGATGCCAAGGGCGTGGGCGGCCTGATATTTGTTGCCGCCGGTCTTTTCGAGAATTTTCTTGATGTACTCCTTCTCGATCTCGTGCAAGGGCAAGGCCTTCTCGGCCGCTTCGTCCAGCACGCGCCGGTCGCCGCGCGCGCCTTGCACCGCCGGCGGCAGATCGTCCGGTGAGATCTTCTCGCCGCGGGTGAGCGTGACGGCCCGTTCAATCACGTTCTCCAGTTCGCGGACATTGCCGGGCCAGGCATAGTCCATCAACATGGCCAGGGACGCTTCGCTCACGCCCTTGAGCGCTTTGCTGCGTGCGTCGCCGCATTTCTTCAGAAAAGCCTCCACCAGGAGCGGAATGTCCTCGCGTCGCTCGCGCAGCGGCGGCAGCTTCAGCTCGATCACGTTGAGCCGGTAGTACAGATCTTCGCGGAACCGCTTGTTCTTCACCTCCTCACTGAGATTGAGGT
>JBQTIO010000187.1:0-12442 GCA_052388075.1 Nitrospiraceae bacterium | reverse complement strand
ACATGATCCGCCGATATCTGGAATTTGCCGGCTACACCGTCGAGTTCGTGAAGAACTTCACCGATGTGGATGACAAGATCATCAAGCGGGCGAATGAGGAAGGTGTCTCCTGTGAGGAGATCACGACAAAGTACATCAACGCCTACTACGAAGATATGGGCAAGTTGAGTGTTCGCCCGGCTTGGAGAGAACCGAAAGCAACGGAGTCCATGGCCGACATCATCGCACTCATCGACAAATTGATGAAAAAAGGCATGGCCTATCAAGTCGACGGCGATGTGTACTTTCAAGTCGAGCGTTATCCTGACTATGGACGTCTCTCCAAGCGCAAACTCGAAGATCTTCACGCGGGGGCGCGTGTCGAAGTCGATGAACGGAAGCGCCACCCAATGGATTTTGCGCTCTGGAAGAGCAGCAAGCCCGGTGAGCCTTCATGGCCCAGTCCTTGGGGGCCCGGCCGGCCCGGCTGGCATATCGAATGTTCCGCCATGTCCCTTCGACACCTCGGCGAAACCTTCGATATCCACGGCGGGGGGATGGACCTGATCTTCCCGCACCATGAGAATGAAATTGCGCAGTCCTGCGGGGCCACAGGAAAAGAGTTCGCCCGCTATTGGATTCACAATGGCTTTGTGCAGATCAACCAGGAGAAAATGTCCAAGTCCCTGGGGAACTTCTTTACGATCCGGGAGATTTTTGAAAAGTCCGAATGGTCGGAAGAAGTTACCGGCGAAATTCTTCGGTAT
Organism: Nitrospiraceae bacterium; assembly: GCA_052388075.1. GTDB lineage: Bacteria > Nitrospirota > Nitrospiria > Nitrospirales > Nitrospiraceae > Nitrospira_D. The sequence goes on along the minus strand of JBQTIO010000187.1, from coordinate 11,696 downwards.
TTTCTTCTGTCAACCCATTACCACGGTCCTCTGGACTTTTCAGACCAGGCCTTAAAAGAAGCGAAGAATGCCTTGAACGGGTTCTACGATCTGTTTGGGCGTTTAGCAGAGCCAGGCGGCAATCTGGTTGCGGATCACGGGCTGAGCCAGCCAACGGCTCGCTGCAAGGCGGCGTTCAAGATCGCGATGGACGATGACTTCAATACACCAATAGCGATCGCAGCCTTACAGGGACTGCGGAGCGATGTGAATAAGATGTTGGATCAAGGCCTTTCCACTGAGGCGAGAAGGACTGCCAGACAGGAGTTCCGTGCGATTGGCAACGTGTTGGGGCTGTTCCAATCGGATAGGTGGCAGTTCAATCCAAATATTCCATTTGTCGGGATGAACATTGATTCTGGAATGCCCCCTCAGACCAGAACGAGGCATAAAGGACACGATATTGAAGTATTTAACCCTCCTTTACCGCTGCGCGTTGCTGAGGACCAACAAATCCAACAAATGGTTGATGAGCGCAACGAGGCACGAAAGAGGAGAGACTTCAGGCGGGCAGATGAAATAAGAGCCGAACTTGCAGAGCTCGGTATCACGATCGAGGACAAGCCCGATGGCACCAGCCGGTGGAAGCGCTAACGCACAGGAGTTGCTCTATGGCCTCCATGCGGTGCGAGAGGCGCTCAAGGCCGGAACCAGACCGCTGCAGCGGCTCCTTGTCATCAGGACGGATAAGCAGTTCTCAGATCTTGTGCACTTGGCGCGAGCGCGTCACGTCCCAGTTCACGTCCAACCACTAGCCTCGCTGGACCGGCTGGTGCCCGGGGGCAAGCACCAGGGTATCGTGGCCTTTGGTGCAGCGAAGGCCTACCAGACAGAAGAATCGATTCTTGCTCGCGCAGCCGCACGGAACGAGCCGCCGCTCCTGGTCATCCTTGACGGGGTCGAGGATCCGCATAATCTCGGCGCCGTGATCCGCACGGCCGAGGGAGCGGGAGTGCACGGCCTCTTCATTCCCGAACGGAGAGCGGCCGGACTGACCGCGATTGTTGCGAAGGCCTCGGCCGGAGCCATCGACCATATTCCAGTGGCCCGGGTCACGAATGTGAGCCGGCTTCTTGAGTCGTTGAAAGCGGCGGGCCTGTGGATCTATGGAGTGGAACCGTCGGCGGGAAAACTCTTCACGGAAGTCGATCTACGAGGGCCGGTCGCGCTGGTCTTCGGGGGGGAGGGAACGGGAATCCGCCCGGGAGTACTCCAGCATTGCGATGAACGCATTCGCATCCCCATGAAGGGGCGTGTTCAATCGCTCAATGTGTCGGCTTCGGCCGCCGTCGCCTTGTTCGAGGCAGTCCGACAACGAGGTCTCGCCTCGGAGCAAAGACCAGCTCCTAGCGGATCTTAAGCATACCGCCCTGGATGGCCGTCTTCAAAAGCTGGGCGGTATTCGACACGCGCATCTTCTTCATCATATTGGCGCGGTGAGCCTCGACGGTCTTTACGCTGATCTTCAGCCGCTGGCCGATTTCTTTGTTCTTGAAGCCGGCCCAAATCAACTCCAGAATTTCCTGCTCGCGCATGGTCAGTGACTCCGGCCGCTTGGCTCGTTGGGGAGGCTCAAGATCCGCAAGAGACTTCCGAGGCTGCGATCTTCCGACTGATTTGGCCACGATGCTTGGTTCTCCTTTGATATGTGGACGTTTCAGGTATACTGGCAGCTGATCGACCTCTAACGGAGGTCGCGCACGGTCCCCGATCCGGCGGAATTATAGGAATCATCCTTCGAAAAAGTAAAGACAGGCATTTCAGCCCTAGTAGGGTTACTGAGTAAGCAAACAAACTGTTTGAGGTGCAGGGGATAGGCGGATCGGTCCGGACCCGTCCGCATATGAGAGCCGGGCGATGTTCTCACTGTATGTGATTGTCGGCGTCTTTGGCGCGCTCATCGGCAGCTTTCTCAACGTCTGCATCTATCGGCTGCCGCGGCATGAATCGATCGCCTGGCCTGGCTCCCACTGTCCCGCTTGTTCTCACCCGATCGCCTGGTACGACAATGTTCCGCTGCTGAGCTATGTGATCCTGCTCGGGCGCTGCCGGCATTGTGCGATCCGGATCCCCTGGCGCTACCCCGCGGTGGAAACCCTCAACGCGGCCGGCTATGTCGGATTGCTCTGGTACTTCGGGCCAGGCTGGCCCGCGGTTGCTTACGGGCTGCTCTATTCGGCCCTGCTTGTCGCCGCAGGGACTGATCTAACCCACAAGATCATTCCCAATGTCATTACGTTGCCTGGCATGGTCATCGGGATCGTCAGCGCCGCCACGGTGCTCCCGCTCGGGCTGCTGAACGGCGTGATCGGCCTGTTGGTCGGGGGCGGCATCTTGTGGCTCCTTGCCTGGGCGAGCCCCTTCCTCTTCGGCAAGGAAGGCATGGGCGGCGGCGATATCAAACTCCTCGCGATGATCGGGGCCTTTCTCGGCTGGAAGCCTGCCTTGATGACGATCATGGTGGGGTCTTTGTTAGGTTCGCTCGTCGGGATCACGCTCATCGTGGCGCAGGTGATCAAACGGGAAGACTATATTCCCTTCGGGCCGTTTCTGGTCTGCGGAGCAGTCGTCTCATTGTTTTTCGGACAATCCATCCTCGGCTGGTATCAAGGGTTCTTCGCCGGGTAGCGTCATCGGCACTCGCCGCACTCTCGTCCCTCAGCCCACTCACTGTATCTCATCCTCTGAGAACTGTATCTCGTGAGGCACGGTGTCATCGCCGCGCGCCGGCGTGCGCCGAACGCGTCTTCGCTCTCCGGGCATTCTCTGCTTCTGCCCTGTTTGCCACGTGAATCAACGACTTTTCGTTTCACCCAGCGTTTCTAGTGGCGGAGGCGGCTAGGCGCGGGAGAGGTAGTCGCGAACGGCACGACTCTTGAGATGCCGGCACAGCGGGAGAAACGGAGACCGAAGGCGATGGCGGAGGAACAGCACGCATGGGGCACGAAGGCAAGACACTAATGGAATTGATGGTAGCCGTGGCAATCGTGGGAATCGTGTCGGCCCTGGCCGTCCCCGAGTTCCTGGGGCTTCACGCTCGGATACAGGTTCGCTCAGCCACCGAAGAGATCGCGTCGGAGCTTCGGCTGGCAAGACAGCTCGCGATCACCCATCGGGATCGAGTTCGCGTCGTATTTGACCACGAGCAGCGGGCCTTAGAGGCACAATTCGTCAACGGTGGGACGACGCACCATGTGCACCGGTACGGGGACAAGGGCATTGTCATCGAAGAACCAAGCGCGGGGCCGGAGATCCTCTTCCATCCCAGCGGCCGCTCCGCTACGGCGGCGACGATTCATCTTCGCAGCAAGGAGGGGCTGATTCAGAAATTGACCGTAGGCATAACGGGGCGGGTCTCAATTTTATGAGGCAACAACCGGGCGACGAAGGCCTCAGTCTGATCGAGGTGATGATGGCGATGGTGATTTCCGGCATCGTATTAATGGGGACGATGGGAGCGGTGGAGCTATCAATCCGGCACGTCCAGCAGACCGCTGTCAGCACCAGAGCGCTGGAGCTGGCCCATTCGAGACTGGAGGCCAAGCAGTCCGTGCGCTGGAAACTGCTGTTCGATGATGATCTCGATGATGACGGCACTTCTGAGACCAGTATGAGGGACGATGGGCAGGACCGCGACGTCAGGGCGGACGATGGCATCTACACGGGCGTGCTTGAGCGCGACGGCGTGACCGTGGTGTGGACGATCGAGGTCGATCGCCCCGGTCCACTGAGTTCCGTTGGCATGGTGGCCATTCGAGCGGTGGCCGCCTATCAGGGGGCCGATGGTCGGAAGGAAGTACGCCTCGCGACCCTCCGCGCGAATCCGGCCTTTGTGGGGCCGCTGTGAGACGAAGGAGTGTGCAGGCAGCCTGTTCAATGGTCCGGCGAAATGCCGTTCTCCTCTCCAACCGGCGAGGCGTCTGTCTGACGGAATTGCTCATCAGCCTGGCGGCGGGGACCGTCGTGCTGGCGGCGGTGCTCGACACCTTCAACGTTGTACAGACCCTCGCTACCACGCAGCGTCAGGCCCTGATCCAGCAACAGGATCTTAGACTGGGGCTGGAGGTCTGTGAGCAGGAAGTCCGGCTTGCGGCGGCGGATTCGATCGTCATCGCGGACTCTGACGAGTTCCAATTCCTGGCCAACCTCAGCGCGCTGCGGACGGCGACCACCGGCGGCGTCACGCCGGGCCAATCCCTGCTCGCGGTACAGGATGGCAGCGGATGGGGCGAGGGTAAGACGGTGTCGTTGTGTGGACGGCAGGGCTGCGAGGTGCATCGGCTGATCCGCGCGGGGCAGCGCTACCAGCTGACACTGGCCGAACCGGTCCAATCAGTGTTTCCTGCCGGGGCTTCTGTCGAGGTGAACAATCGGGTGGTCTATTACACCAAACTCGATGAGCAGGGCGGTATGAACCTCATGCGCATGGTGGATGGGGGAGCCAATGTCCTGGTCGGCGGGCTGAAAGCTGCCCGTTTCTCCTACCGGGATGAGCGCGGTCACGTCACGCAGACTCCCTCGGAGGTGCGGCGGGTCGTTGTCGAGATAGAACCGGGTCACCCCGGTCACCGGATTGTCCGGGAAGTCGCTCTTCGATCCTAGCAGGCAGGCGGCCATGTCGAAGATCGACACAGTAGACAATCAGAAGGGGATCGCGCTTTTCAGCGTGATGATCCTCGCGTTGATCCTGTCACTGGTGGGCGCGACCCTGCTGAATCTGGCCTGGCAGGAGGCTGTCAGCGCCAGTGCCGGGAGACAATTCGCGATCGCCCAGCAGCTCGCGGATGCGGCGGGAGAATTGGTCGTGGGGTGGTTTCATCGCCCGCGGACCGGTCCGCCATCACTCACTGCACTACTGGAAAAACGATTGCAGGGGCCCGAGGGGTGGCCGTCCTTTTTCGATCAAGCGGGCCGTTCGCAGTTCGTCGGATCCGCCGATCGTCCGGACCTTCTATTGGATGCCACGAGTCTTTCCGACGATCAGCTTCTCAATGATCCGGCCTCCGGCGTGTTCCGGGCGCTGCGTCACCTGGGAACGGTCCAACAGCTAAAAATCTACGCGCCCTCCAAACCGGGCCTGCTCTGTACGATCGACGCCACCGTTGCAACGGACGGTCCTTCGTCGTTTCGCCAGTCGGTGAGCATGCAGCTGGGCACACTCGATCTTCCGCCCCTGAGCGCGGCTGTGCAGGTTGGGCAGAGTCTCGGCCTTCCCCTTTCCGGCCAGGAGTCTTCCGTCTGGGCGCACTGGGGGATGCTCAACGTCGGCGGCGACTTCGCGATTCGTCGTATTGACGAAATTCCGAGATTAAGCGCGTCCGCCCCGATAACAGGCCAGCGCTATGATGAGGTGGCGGCGCGAGAAGATCGATGGATGGAAATGTGGGTCGGAGGGGTTGTTCGGGCCACGCAGCCGCCGCCGGGTCAAGGTGCCGTTCCGATGCTCCCGAGTCATGTCCATTCGGAGCAGCATCCGCTCCCCGGGGTTCGCCTCGATCGCTGGAGTTACGATCTGCTCAAGCGGGTTGCCATGCGATATGGCAGCTACTATGCCATCGATCGGGAAGGCTTCCTCTATCAGGACGGCGTCGTTGATCCCGGCCGAGGGATGTCGCCCGATCGGGTCTTTCGTTCGAAGAGCCTGGGCGATCAGCTTGGCCTGATCTTTGTCGACACCCTGGACCAGACTGCTCCTCGCCCGGACAATCTGGGAACGGTCAGGCTGGGCGCGGGGTATGTTGAGGGCCTCGCCGTTGTGCAGGGACATGTTCTATTCAGCCCGAGCCTCTCGGGGAATCAGATCTCCGTGTTGAGTCCGCCGACCGGCGAAACCGGCGGCGGCGCGCGTGTCCCCGTCCAGCTCTCCGGGATACATCTCAACGGCGTGCTCTACGCAGCGGGCAACATCACGGTGAGCGGCGCAGCGAAGGTCTATGGGGCGGTCGTCGCGGAAGGAACCATCGCGCCGGCCGCTGCGGGGGCTTCCCTCGACGTTTGGCATGACCATGACATGAGCCGGAGGTTGTTTCAGGGGCTGCCGGTGGTCTATCGCGTTCCGGGCACGTGGCTGACGAGATATTGAGGCGGCCCCGGTGTGATCCGACCCAAAAAGCATCTTCTTATTGTCCATCACAAGGGATGAGATAAGATGGGTACGCACGCGCTCGGAGCGACTCCTAGACGGGAAGTCCTCTCAGTTGCCTCGCTGAGAAAACCACGTATGGCTAAAGAGCCTCGCAAGATGACGATGGAACGCAGTCTCCTGGACTGCATCGCCTATCGCGGGCTGTTGAACCAGTCCGATTTGGATACCGCGGTCGAAGAATCTCTGTCTCGCCAGGTGGATCTGGAGTCTATCCTGCTCGACAAATACCGGGTCTCGAAGTCCGAACTCGGGTCGGCGCTCAGTGAGTTCTATCAATGCCCCTACGTCACCTATGACGAGCGGACCGTCGTCGATCCTGAGCTTCTGAAGAACCTCAGCATTGACTATCTCAGAAAAAGCTCCTGGATTCCCTTGAAACGCCAGGGACCCGTGCTCGACATCGTGATCAACGATCCCCACGATTTGGACAAAGGGCTCGACATCCGGCGCGCGTTCCCCGGACTCACGGTGCGGTTCTCCGTCGGGCTTCGACGGGACATCGAGCAGTACCTGCTGGTTGCGACGGGTCAAGCCAACGGCGGATCGATCACCGAGATTTTGGGGGAACTCGTCGACGAAGCCGCCGCTGATCGGGACGGCGAGCACGGCTCCGGCGAGGTCGACGAAAACGATTCCGCCATCGTGCGTCTGGCAAACCAGGTGATCGCCGAAGCCTATCGCCTGGGGGCCTCCGACGTGCACATTGAGCCCTATTCGGATCGAAAAGAAACGGCGGTACGATTCCGGGTTGACGGAACCTGTTTCACCTACATGCGCATTCCGGCGGTCTATCGGCGGGCTATCGTGTCGCGCTTCAAGATCATGGCGAATCTGGACATCTCCGAACGTCGGAAGCCCCAGGACGGGAAGATTCGATACAAGCTGGGGAAGGATCGCGAGATCGAACTGCGCATGGCGACCTTACCGACGGCGGGTAGCAATGAGGATGTCGTCTTGCGTCTCCTGACGGCGAAGGAAACCTTGCCCTTGGAGGCGCTGGAGTTCTCCCCCGATGTCCTGCAGACGGTGAAGGAGCTGTCCGAGCGGCCGTACGGGATTTTCCTCTGCGTGGGGCCGACCGGATCGGGAAAGACCACGACGCTGCACGCCGTACTCGGTCACATCAATTCCGACGAAAGAAAAATCTGGACGGCGGAGGACCCGATCGAAATCACGCAGGAAGGGTTGCGACAGGTGCAGGTGCATCACAAGATCGGCTTCACCTTTGCCGCTGCGATGAGGGCGTTTCTGCGCGCCGATCCGGACGTCATCATGATCGGGGAGATGCGTGACAAAGAAACGGCCGATATCGCCATTGAGGCCTCTCTCACGGGTCATCTGGTGATGAGCACGCTCCATACCAATAGCGCGGTGGAGACGGTCACCCGCCTGCTCGACATGGGATGTGACGCCTTCAACTTCGCCGATGCGATGCTGGGGGTGCTGGCCATGCGCCTCTGTAAGCGTCTGTGCACCCAGTGCAAGGAGGCCTACCATCCGACGCGAGAGGAATACGACGAACTGGTGCAGAGCTACGGGGCGCGGTCTTGGGACAAACTGGGAGTTAGGTACACCGACGACTGGATGCTCTATCGCGGACGGGGTTGCGAGCTCTGCAACCAGTGCGGCTTCAAAGGGCGGGTCCCGCTGCACGAACTCCTCGTCGGTTCAGAGGAGATCAAAAATCTGATCCAGACCAAGGAGAGGACAGCCGGGATTCTCACCGTGGCGATGCGAGATGGAATGGTGACGCTGCTTCAGAATGGAATTCAGAAAGTGCTCAACGGTGTCACCACCTTTCGCCAGGTCCGTTCGGTGGCGATCAAGTGAGGAAGCGGCCAAGTGAGAAAGGCGTCCGGCCTCCTCCGCGCTAAGGCGTGTTTTCCAGGAGCGACACAAACGCGCGCAACCGAGCCGTCATCTCCGGCACGATTCGGATAAATTCCAACCCACAGCGGCGACCGGAGACCCAGCGAACCCCGGCCAGTTCGATCGCGATGGGTGCGGTGCCATCCAAGAGATCGATCTGCAGTGAGAGATAGGTGCCGACCGCCGGCATCGTCTCCGTTGTCATGGCGCAGCCCTGAAATGAAAGGTTCAGGACGGTTCCGCTCTCCGGCTTTGCCTCGTTCCCGAATGTGGTGGGAAGCTGCACGACAAAGCGCCGCAGCTTGCGAGAGTCCGGCTTCATCACGCTCTCTCTGACATGTTCACCGAAAGTCTAAACGCTTGCCCCTGAAGTCTACAACAATGGTTCAAGGCAGGACCTACCGCCGCGCCTCTGACCGCCCTCACTTCTGAGCCACGTACCCCTTCGACGGCTCATTCCCTGTCGCCTGCGACCTGGTCCCCGTCGCCCTGTACAGAAACTGTACAGGGGGTACACCGAAAATTGTCGTCTCCCTGCGCGAAAATTGGCCAGGTCCGCTCTCACAGGCTGATGCGTAATACTCAATAATTCCAATGGTTAGATGGAGGTCTGCGCTCAATTGAGACGGCATGCCCCTTGCTCGATTGGAAGGCGCCATGCTGCGACATTTGAAGACACCCAGCCGCAGGCGAATAAATCAAGGCGGATTCACGCTTATCGAAACGATGACCGTGGTGGTGATCGTGGGAGTGTTATCGGCCCTGGCGGTGCCAACTCTGAGATTGATGATGGCCCGGTATGATCTCTACCAGGCCACGACCTCCCTGCATAACCGATTCCTGTTTTCACGTTCAGCAGCGATCAGTCGAAACACGATGCTGGTCGCAAACGCTCCGGTGGTGACCCCGACGGGGGAAACGCAGATCCCTTTCACGGCCCCGCTTGCTCCGGAGACTTTTCCGAAGAACGTCGGGGTTCTCCTGTTCCCGGCGCAGCCGGTCGGGTTCAATTCAAGAGGACTGAGTACAACGCCGTTGGCCACCCAAACCATTCAGCTACAGAGCACATCATTCCCGACGATGGTCTACACAATCTCCCTGAGCCCTTCTGGAAAAGTCAACTGGTGCCCTGTGCAAATAACTCCCTGTGTGCAGAGTCAGTAGCGAGGAAGCGGGGGGCGACATGAAGATGAGGAATGAAAGAGGCTTCACATTGACGGAGGTCATGGTCTCGGCCGCGATCCTGGGCCTGGGCGTGATGGGCATGGCGGCCATGCAGGGCATGGCGTTTAACAAAAACGTCGATGCCAATGATCTGTCCGTTGTTACGAACATCGCCGCGGATATGATGGAACGCATCCAATCCAACCGCCAGTACGCGTGGGGATATCAGAATCTTCAGACCCTCGGCGCGGGGAACTGCGCCGCGCTTCCCGCTCCCCCGCCGGCAGGCGTCACGAAGCCTACGCCGGTCAACATCACGCGGGTGGTGCAAGGCGATTGCACCCAATGGCGCACGCTGGTGCTGGCCTCAAACCTCGTGAATGTCCAGGGGACGGTGCAGGTGACCAGTGCGCTTCCGGCGAACCCATCGTTAGGGGCGAGGCAGGTCGTCGTGCAGGTTCAGTGGAACGATCGAAATCAGGGGCAACGACTCAGGACAGTCAGTTTTCAAACGACACTGGTTCCTGAATAACTGAAGAACATGGAACGACCGTCGAACAGGATAGGTGCACGCATGAACAAGTTCGTGGAGAACCGGATCCTCGATGGACAAGGGTTTACTCTCACTGAGACCATGATCGCAGTCGTCATGTCGGGGACGATCGTTGCGGCAGGACTAGGCGCCCTGACCGTCACCCAAAAGAGCGCCAGGATGACAGGGCAGGTGGTCAATACCCAGGCTACCGCCAGGAACGCGCTCGATATGATCTCGGCCGATCTGAAACTTGCCGGCTTCGGGATGTTGGGACAGGTGGGAGGAGGGGTGGGCAACTGCGCGGTGAACGGGACTCCCTCGGCGCTCGTCCCAGCCGACAACAATGCCCTCGGCGCCGATTTCGGCCCCGATATCATCTCGATGGTCGTGCCGATGACCAACTCCATTCTCACTGCGGGGGCGCTTTGGCAGGTGAATGTTGCGGGAGCGCCGGGAACGGTGGGCGGTCCGAACCTCCCGATCGCCACGATTCCTCTTCCCAATAATGCGACGACGGCGATGGGTAATGCGGTTCCTGGGGGCGGCGCCGCTCTCCCTGGGATGGCGGTGACGATCGCAGGAGTCGCCGGGTCGCGCATTGCCGCCGGGGGGGTCACCCCTGCCGGATTGAATCTGAATCCTGCCATTCCAGCACCGGCGACGTTCGGAGCCGGTTCTCAGGTGTACTTGCTTCAGTGCATCACGTATCAAGTCATTCCCCCACCGGATGCTCTCAACCTCTGCCAAGGCAATGCACCCTGTTTAGTCCGGGGCGTGGCGCCGGCTGGAGTAGGGGGTCCGCCCAACTGCAACAACCCCGGAAATGCCTGTGTGCCGATCATGGACGGGGTTGAAGATCTGCAGCTGGCCTACGCCTGCGACGGGTGCAACATCAATGTGAACTCTGGCATCGCCGATGGCGCAATCGACGACATGAACGGGTCCAATTCCTTCGATCAGGGAGACTTTCTGACGAACATCAACTGGTTCTTGCCTCCGAGCACAGCAATGACTCCGAGCAAAATTCGCATGGTTCAAGTCAACATCGTGGCGAGACAGACCAGGAACGATCAAGGAGTCGGCGAGGCGAACCAGGTCATGGTCAACAGCACGGTGATTCCAACGGTCAGCGATCACAACCACGCGAACGGTGTGTTCGTCCTGGGCGACAATGCGACACCGGCCCAGCAGCAGTCCTATCTCCAATTCCGGAGGAGGATCCTGACGCGCACGGTCGAACTCAGAAACCAGAGGGCGTAATGATGATGAAACCACATTGCCGATTCGAGAGCTTCCTGCAGGTACGCTCCGACGAGCGAGGCGTGTCGTTCATGATGGTCATGATCCTGACCTTGATGGTCGGGGCATTGGGGGTGGCGGCTCTGACTATGAGTGGCCTGGAAAATTCAATGGCCGGTGCCATGCGGATGGTGGAAGAAGGGACCGATGCGGCCGAATCCTGCGTGGGCATGGGGATCAAGGTCGTTCAACAAACCATCGATCCCGGAGCAGTTCCGGCGGCGCTGGTCGCGCCGGCCGGACCAGTTCCAGCCGTCAATGCGCTCATCTTGGGGCAGGAGATCAATTTTGTGAGAAACAGTCCGGACGTCGCCTGGGGAGCAGGGGCTGCGCCGAACATCACCATGGCCGTCAACAACTACACCGTCAACGGCGATATCGATTCCCAATTTGGGAAAATCCATGCTGGTTCGGGCGGCGGCGGCGGGCAAGGTGCTCCCCCGATGGACTATTTTTTCCGCATAGACTGCCAAGCGGTGAATGCCGCCACTGGGGCGACAAGCCATGTCATCGCGGTGTACCAATGCCTGAGGGACACCAACGGCGATACCTGCACGCCGCGCTTCCTGTAGCACGGATCACCATGGCAGAGAGTGAGTGGAGGCCAGACCGATGAGCATCAAGGACGGAACGACACAATGGAGC
>JBQTIO010000186.1:0-5332 GCA_052388075.1 Nitrospiraceae bacterium | reverse complement strand
CATCCTGAAAGGGGTGAACCAGCTCGCTGACGCCGTCAAGGCGACGCTCGGGCCGAAGGGCCGCAACGCGATTCTCGACAAGAAGTTCGGTGCGCCGACGATCACCAAGGACGGTGTCACGGTGGCCAAGGAAGTCGAACTCAAGAACCCCTACGAAAACATGGGCGCCCAATTGGTCCGCGAAGTCGCCAGCAAGACCAGCGACATCGCCGGTGACGGCACCACGACCGCCACGGTGCTGGCGCAGGCTATTTATCGCGAAGGCGTCAAGAACATCACTGCCGGCGCGAACCCGATGGAAATCAAGCGCGGGATCGACAAGGCCGTCGAGGCCGTCATCACCGAGCTCAAGAAGCTCAGCAAGCCCTGTCAAAACAAGACCGAGATCTCCCAGGTCGGAACGATTTCGGCCAACAATGACAAGACCATCGGCGACCTGATCGCCGAAGCCATGGAAAAGGTCGGCAAGGATGGGGTGATCACGGTCGAGGAAGCCAAGTCGATGACCACCTCCCTCGACGTCGTCGAGGGCATGCAGTTCGATCGCGGATACATCTCCCCCTACTTCGTCACCAACGCCGAGCGGATGGAATGTTCCCTCGAGGAGCCGCTCATCCTGATCAACGAAAAGAAAATCAGCAGCATGAAGGACCTCCTTCCGCTGCTCGAGCAGGTCGCCAAGATGGGCAAGCCGCTCGTCATCCTCGCGGAAGAAGTCGAGGGTGAAGCGCTTGCGACCCTCGTCGTCAACAAGCTGCGCGGCACGCTGAACGTGGCTGCCGTGAAGGCCCCGGGTTTCGGCGACCGCCGCAAGGCCATGCTGGAGGACATTGCGATTCTCACCGGTGGCCAGGTCATTTCCGAAGATATCGGCATCAAGCTCGAGAACATTAAGCTGACCGACCTCGGCCGGGCCAAGCGCGTGACGATCGATAAGGACAACACCACGATCGTCGAAGGCTACGGCGATCCGAAGAAGATCGAGGGCCGCGTCAAGCAGATCAAGGCCCAGGTTGAGGAAACGACCTCGGACTACGACCGCGAGAAACTCCAGGAGCGTCTCGCAAAGATCGTGGGCGGCGTGGCCGTCATCAATGTCGGTGCCGCGACCGAAACGGAAATGAAGGAAAAGAAGGCCCGCGTCGAGGACGCGCTCCACGCCACCAAGGCGGCCGTGGAGGAAGGCATCGTCCCCGGCGGCGGCACGGCTTACCTCCGGTGCATGAAGGCGCTCGATGGCCTCAAGGATGTCTCGACAGAGCAGAAGGTCGGGTTGGACATCGTCCGTCGTTCACTCGAAGAACCGATCCGCCAGATCGTCACCAACGCCGGCGGCGAAGCCTCGGTGGTCGTCGGCAAGGTGCGAGAGGATAAGAACCTCAACGCCGGCTACAACGCGGCGACTGACGAATACGTGGACATGATCAAGGCCGGCATCATCGACCCGACCAAGGTGGCGCGCTGCGCGTTGCAGAACGCCGCCAGCGTCGCGGGCTTGATGCTCACGACCGAGGTCATGGTCACCGAACTCCCCGAAGAGAAGAAGGAATCGGCCGGTGGCCCGGGTGGACACAGCCACGGCATGGAGGGGATGTACTAAGAAGTAAGGCTGTGGGCTATTAGCTGACAGCTATCAGCCAGCACGAAGGGCCTGGCGGGAAACCGCCGGGCCCTTCGTGTTTTGCAACCCTCTATTGCGTTAAGATTGAGTGTGTCGAACAGTGTCTAGGAAGCGAACTGTGATCGTCGAAGTCGAATCGAATGAGAATTGTGAGGCGAGTTTCTTCGCGCGGTTTAAGGAAGCTGGCCCCGCTCGACCCGTACGGCAGGTAAAGCTCTTTGACCGCAATCCTGCCGGAGAATGGTACTGGGTCACCGGATGGAGCGACGATGCGCAGACACCTGCATCCCCAGCTTATGCCCAGTTGGTGGAAGATTCAGGGTCGGGACTGGCTCACCTGGTTTATGGAGGCATCTACGGCTTACGATTCAAGCCGATTACCATCGAGGAGGCGTGGAGTCTCGACAGTTCGCACCAATGGGGAGAAGCCTACCTCTCACTGGCCAGTGATCGCGATCTGCGCTATGCCGACTAACTTGTTGCCGCCAACTAGCGTTTCGCCACTACCGCTCGAAGTGTCGCCTTCAAAAGCGGAGAAGTCTTAGGTTCAGAAAAGAGTGCCCGGAAGGTTCGATTAACGAGCGCCGTATGGCGCTCGTGGTCGGCTCGAAACCGCTCGGTCGCCTTCGTGAGATCCTCCGAGTCATACCCGGCACGGATCGCGCAACGCTCCAATTCTTCCTTGTCTTCGGGAAGCGCGTGCGTCTGGAGGTCCTGCACCATCTGCAGCTTGTGTTCCACGTCGCGCAGGAACAGATAGGCCGCCGTGAGGTCGTCTCTCTCCTCGGCTGAGATCAGCTTCCGACGGACGAGCCGTTCCAGCGCCCCGAGGGTGCTCCGATCGAGCAACACCGGCACCTGCTTCCCGGCCAGGACCTGAACGGTCTGCACGAGAAATTCGATTTCCCTGATACCGCCCGTTCCGAGCTTCACATTGCGGCGCTCGTGACCGCGCTCCGCCATGTGCCGATCGATCATCTCCTTCACGGACCGTACATCTTCCACCACCGCCAATGCCCCGGCGAGATCAAGCTTCCTCGCACCCGTCCCGAAGATAAACGGCTTCACCATCTTCAGAAAGGCCTTGCCCACTTGCATTGACCCGGCCACCGGCCAGGCTTTGAGCAGGGCTAATCGCTCCCAGACCTGGCCACGAGTCGAATAGTACTTCTTATACTCATCGAGCGAGCGGGCCAACTGCCCCGCAGATCCCTCGGCACGCAGACGCAGATCGACACGAAAAATGTACCCCTCCCTGGTCGGCTCGACCAACGCCTTCGTCAGTTCGCGAGAGAGGATTTCAAAATATTCTTCATTGGAGATGCCGACCGCAGCCGGCTTGCCCACATGCTTGCCTGGTGGCAGCCTGGTTTCCCCCTCGTAAGACTCGTAGACGTAGATCAAATCCACGTCGGAACTGTAATTCAGTTCATGTCCGCCAAGCTTGCCCATCCCCATCACCACAAATCCGGTTTCTACCCACCGTCCCCGCGGACTCTTGTGCATAGGTACGCCGTATTGCTGCCGCAGGTCGTCATCGACAAGCTCGTAGGCCGCATGGATGAGGAGGCTCGCCAGATCGGACAACGATGCCGTCGTCTCAGGCACCGTTGCCAGCCTCAAGAGGTCGCGTACGCCGATGCGCAGCATCTCCCGCCGACGAAAGCGGCGCAGCACGTCGAGCTTTAGTTCCTTCCTCGTCAGATGCCCAATTTTCTTGTGCAGCGCCTCTTCGATTCCCCTTCGCGTCGGCAGCTTGGACAAGATGTCTTCCTCGGCCATCCAATAGACCAGCGTGGGGTCCCGAATGAGCGTAAAGGCCAGGGCGTCGCTGTTGCCGAAGATGGTGGACAATAGATCCAGCATACGGGGTGAGCTGCGCAGATAGTCGAGCAAGGACGAACGGGTCACACTCGCCAGCATACGCTCCCAATGATTGAGTGCCTGGTCGGGGTTGGCCGTTCTGGCAATCGATTCCATCAAAATGGGGAGAATGTCGGCGAGTTGGCGGCGCTGATGGGGATCGCCTGCCATCGCCTGAAGATTGCGGTCAGCCTGTTCGATGTCGCGCAGACTGTAGGCCGATAGGATCGCCCGCACCTCCTCTGCACTGCGGAGGCTCGCAAGCAGCACGGGTCTGGGATCGGGCTTGGATGCAGAGGCCCGAGCCCGCGGCTGATCCTGTTGCGAGGGAGGCGGCATCGATCGAGAGGTCATGGCGCGGCATTATACTGGGGGGCTCCTCTACGCACAATGAAGCCGTTCCGGTATACTGGCAAGCATGTCGATGCTCCCGCCTGACCGCGAGCCCATCCTGAACGCTGTCGAACCCCTGTGCCAGGACATCGCTCCCGACATCCTCCAGGATTTCCTCAACCGGATGGACCTTGAGTACTTCCACCGCTTCGAGCCGGCAATGATCGCTCAGCACATCCGGTTCGCGGCGCGACTGACTCCGGAACACCCGTGTGAAGTCTCCATCACGGAGCTCCTGGATCAGCGCTTCGAGCTCACGTTCGTCGCCTACGACTATTTTGCGGAGTTCGCCACCATCTGTGGTCTGCTGTCGGCCTTTGGTCTGAACATCGAAGAAGGACAAATTTATACCTTCATCGGAGACACCTCCGGTTCCCCTGCCAAGCTTCCATCGGAGGGCGGGCCACGCCGGCGCCCGAAAACCAGACCGGGGTTGAACCGCAAGAAGATCGTCGATGTCTTTCGTGTCCAGCCCGTACCGGGAGCATCCTTGGGACCGGACGAACAGCGCCGCCTGGCAGACGCGCTCAGTTCCGTCATTAAACTACTCGACGCAGGACAATTCCAGGAAGCCCGCCATGCGGTCAATCGGCAGCTGGTCGAACAACTCGGCAGACGTCGCGGTTCGTTTAGCGGCCTGCTTCATCCAGTGCAGATCACGTTCGACAATAGCCAATCGCCGACGGACACGGTGATGGACATCCGGTCGGACGATACGCCGGCCTTTCTGTACGCCTTCGCCAACGCCCTGGCCATGCGGAACGTGTATATCACCAAGGCGCAGTTCGACATCGAGGACGGTAAGCTGCACGACCGTTTCTTTGTCCGTAATCGCTATGGTCAAAAGCTGACCGACGTCACCGACCAGCAGCAGTTGCGCCTGACAGCCGTCCTGCTCAAGCAGTTCACCCATGCCCTCACCTGGGCCCCCGACCCGACCAAAGCCCTCGAAGCCTTCGATCGATTCCTGGACCTGACCGTGCAAGACGCGAAGGGCAAAGCGCAGCAGCAGGCGCTGGCCTTCATCGCCGACAAGAAGATGTTTCCGCTCCTGGCCCGCTTGCTTGGCACCAGCGATTTTCTCTGGGAAGACTTCCTGCGCCGGCAATACACCAACCTTCTGCCTCTGCTCCAGGACTACCGCGACGCCCCGCTCATGAAACCGCGCGCAGCCCTCCGCAAAGAACTCGACCGCCTCGTGGACCGGGCCAAAACCGCCGAGGCCAGGAAGGAAGCTTTGAACGGGTTCAAAGACCGCGAACTCTTTCGCATCGACATGAAGCACATTGTCGAGACGGGCACCGCCCTGGCCGACTTCTCGGCTGCGCTGACCCAACTGGCTGAAGTCATCGTGGACCGGAGCCTGAAGGATTGTCAGGCCAAGCTGAACAAGCTCTATGGCCCGCCTCGCCTCGCGAATAGGAAGTCCTGCCCCTTCACCATCCTGGGATTGGG
>JBQTIO010000185.1:0-8195 GCA_052388075.1 Nitrospiraceae bacterium | reverse complement strand
CTACACCTCGATGAACGCTCAGACTCCAGTATAATAGTTCTAGTTAGAACGAAGTCAAGTCTCAAAATTTTTCTGCGGAGAACACGGTGATTCGCCCATTCCCACGAGGATTCGAATTCCCTGCATGCGCGGGGCTGATGAATGCGGAGCCGTTTGACAATTCCTGCCTCCAGCACGGATTGACGCCTGACCGCCAATCATGAGAGCTTCTTCACGGCCACTTCATGGTCCATTCACACACGGTCGCTACATTCGCCAGCCATAGACAGGCGCCAGCAGGACGGAGCACACGAATTACTGTCTCAAAATCCGACGGAATCCCCGCGATTGATTTTCCTGACAAGTCCTCTGCATAGTTAGTTCATGAGCGCTCGGGCCACCGTCACCGGACATCAGGAGGGATAATGCGGATTCTGCTTGTCGAAGACGATTTGGATCTTGCTAAGTTCATCCGTAAAGGGCTGAAAGAAGAGCAGTATGCGGTGGACTTCGCAGCCGACGGCGAAGAAGGGGTGGCGTTGGCCTTGGCGAACCCGTACGACCTTTTGATTCTCGACATCATGCTGCCCAAGCTCGATGGCCTCACCCTCTGCCGTCGTGTTCGAGCCAAGGGAAACATGACTCCGGTGTTGTTGTTGACAGCGCGCAACACCGTGGAGGCCAAGGTGTCCGGCTTCGATACCGGCGCGGACCAATTTCTACCGAAGCCTTTCGCCTTCGCGGAACTGCTGGCTCGAATCCGAGCCTTGCTGCGCCGAGGAGGTCCGCAGCAACTCGTTCATCTGCAAGCAGCAGACCTGAGACTGGATCCGGCCGCTCATCGCGTCTGGCGGGCGGGGCAGGAAATCTCACTGACTAACAAGGAGTATGCCCTGCTTGAGTTCCTCTTGCGAAACAAGAATCGAGTGTTGACGCGAACGGCGATCATCGAACACGTGTGGGACATCAGCTATGACCCCATGACGAACATCGTGGACGCCCATATCCGAGCCCTGCGAGCGAAGATCGACAAGGATTTTGCACCCCCGTTAATCGCCACGGTGCGCGGCGCGGGCTATATGATCGAAGAACCAGAACCGGCCGCATGAAATCCCTGCGAAGCTTAATCAGCTGGTCCACGCTCCTCTTGATGGCGGGGCTCCTCGTGTTGTCCGCCGTCGTGTATGTCACGAGCGAGGCCCTGTTGCACCATTTTGTGGATGGACGGCTGTTAGCGTTGGCGGAGACGCTGGCCGAGCTTGTCGAGCGGCACCCCGACGTGATTGAGAACAGCGGCAGGGACATGGCGCCCGCCGACGAGGTAGGCCGAATCAAGAAGGGACAGCACGCACTGCCCGATGTCACCCACTCACTTCGCGTCTTCTCAGCGGATGGCCGGCTCATTTGGGAAAGTCCCAATGCGCCAGCGCAGCTGTCGGTTCCCCCTCACGTGCTTCAGCGAATCCGGCTTGAGCATACCGTGTTTGAAACAGTTGAGTCGGCCACCGGTACGCCTGCTCGACATCTGTTCCTCTCGATCGCACGGGCTGGGCAGGTGCAGTACGTGCTGCAGGCGGAAGCATCGCTGCTCCATTACCGGGAGACACTGAATGGTCTTGTGGTTCTGCTCGCCCTCGGATCCGGGGCCACCCTCTTTGTCGCCTGGGTCGGCAGTTTGTGGTTGGCCAAGAAAGTGCTGGCCCCGATCGAAGCCTTATGTGCTGGCGCCGAAACGATGTCGGACGCCGACCTTGGAAAACGATTGGCGCTGGATTCCCCCTATCAGGAATTTCGGCGACTCACCCAGGCGGTCAACTCCGTGTTGGACCGGTTCCAACGGAGCAGCGAGATTCAGCGGAACTTCTGCGACATCGCGGCGCACGAAATGAAAACCCCCCTGACCATCCTGCAGGGAAACCTGGAGGTCGCGCTGTTGAAAGCGAGGACCGCTGAGGAGTATCGCGATGCGCTCATCAACAATCTTGAGCAAGTGGGACGGCTGATCGCCCTGACGCGTTCCCTGTTGACGCTCGCCAAATTCACGAGCGGCAAGCCGCCCGTTGATCTCGTGCCCCTTGCCCTGGAACCCATGATTCAAGATCTCGTGGACGAGCTGACCCTGCTGGCCGATGACCGCCGAATTACCTTGACGGTTGAATCCCAATCGGTTCCGCCCGTGCTCGGCGACGCACAGTGGCTCAAACAAGCGTTGATCAATCTACTCGACAACGCGCTTCGCTACACGCCGTCCGGTGGAGCCGTCACAGTCCGCTTGCAGACGGTTGGGGAATGGGTTTCTGTGACGGTCGAGGACACAGGTCATGGAATTGAGCCGGAGCATCTTCCTCATCTCTTCGAACGATTCTACCGGACCGATTGGGCGCGGGCGAAGGATGCCGGCGGCACCGGGCTGGGGCTCCCCATCGTGAAGGAAATCGCGGAAGCTCACGGCGGAACAATTTCGGTCACAAGCCAAGTCGACAAAGGCTCCGTCTTTACCCTGCGTTTGCCAGCCCCCGCTCACCAGCCGGTTCCTGCCTAGGCCTCAACAACTTCGAATCCCCAACGGCCAGGATCGCGACATGCGATCGCCCCTGTGGGCGTCTGCCAAGGCGGCCGCAAAGGATGAAGAATTCTTCACGATGCGTTCGCGATCGCTTCATCTGAGACTGTTACATTCGCGGTGTGAATCACAAGCTCCAGACTTCCATTGCGGGGATCCCGAACACTCGAGGGTTCACCGTGAATGTAGCAAGGCTCGACGAAAGAGGAGAGAAGAGAAAGGAGGGGCATCAGACATGGCCAATATCACGATGTTGATGGTCTACTTTCCGCTGGTCATCGTAGGACTCGGGCAGGTGCTCATTGTGGGCATGAGCCCCGCGAGACGCGTCCTCCATGATGCCGCCAACGCGAGGACATGGGGAGCCATTCACTCGAAATTTGGCGAGAGCAGAAAGACTCAATGCGATGTGGTCGACAAGAGGGCGGCCGCTCGGCTTCCTCAATTGCCCAGGCGCCCCGTCGTCGGTCTGCCACGCATTGGTAGGGGCGTTTAGTCGCTGCGTGCTGGGTGAGGGAGAACGGTTGCCGTCGCGCGCCAGTTGGAGACCAACTCTCCTTCATCGTCCTCCTGTCACTCAGCGCACCGATCCAGATTGTTAGGTACGATCTCGCGCTGTAGGTGCGTATGTCCAAAGCCGTTCGAATCGATGAAGAATTCTTCATGACTCCTTCATGAACCGATCATGTCGCGAGGCTAGAGTACGATCGATGGCTGAGGACACATTGACGTTCTACAACCAAAGCACATCGCGTCGAACTAGTAACGGGGAGGCTGCATCATGGTACGAGCGCTGGGGGCAAGAGATGCAATGCGAGATGGAACAGTGGCACAAGGCGGAAATGGACAAACCACTCGGCTCCTTTCCGCGAGCGAGCAGCTCTCTACAAGATCCTGCGCTCGTTGCGCGGGCCTGCTCGTGAACGAGTGGTTCTACGGCCTGGATGACACCGGCGAACACAACGTCGAGATCCTCCGCTGTGTGCAATGTGGGTACCGTGTCGATCCCGTGATCCTGCTGAACCAATGTCGACCGGTGGACGAAAGCCGGCGCGTGCGGAGGGGGCCGCATAAGCACTCTCTCAGAACGGTGACCTTGCCTTAGGTCGCATGACTCAGAACGATGTCCGCGATAGGACATTTCGCCAGGCCGACAAGGAGGGCACACACCTGTAAGGCGATACGGTGAGGAGAGGGCTATGAAGCTCTATTTGGATACCGCCAACGTAAAGGAGATTCAGGAGGCCGCGAGTCTTGGCGTGCTGGACGGTGTGACGACAAACCCGTCGCTTGTGGCGAAGGAAGGACGTAGTTTTCGCGAGGCACTGATCGAGATCTGTCATCTGGTCAATGGACCGGTCAGCGCTGAGGTCGTCAGCGTTGAAGAGACCGCGATGGTGAAGGAAGGAAAAGAGCTTGCAAAAATTCACCAGAACATTGTGGTTAAGTGTCCCTTGACTCCCGAGGGCCTCAAAGCGACGAGGCAACTCGCGGCTGAAGGCATCCCGGTCAATTTGACTCTCTGTTTCTCTCCCTCTCAGGCATTGTTGGCTGCAAAGGCCGGTGCCTGGTGCGTGTCTCCGTTCATCGGCCGGTTGGACGACATCAGCTCGAACGGGATGGAGTTGATCCACCAGATTGTGACGATCTACAAGAACTACGACTTCAAGACCTTGGTGCTTGTGGCCAGTGTCCGCCACCCGCAGCACGTGGTCGAGGCAGCCTTGGCAGGCGGCAATATCTGTACCATGCCGTTTTCGATTTTCCAACAGTTGGTCAAACACCCACTGACCGATCTGGGCATGAAAAAGTTTCTCGCAGACTGGAATGCTCAGCCCCAGAAGTCGTCAACCATTAGAGGAGGAATTCCGTCATGAATTTGAACGGTCTTATTCATCGAGAGCTCAGTGAGGGGCTGACCGAAGAGGAGTTGGCCTCTGCAGTTGGAGTCCCCGTGCGGACGATTGCCGACATTCTGGCCGACGAACTCCCACAAGATCCGGCAATCTGGGAACAACTTGCGCGGTATTATCGCATCCATGCTGATTTCCTGCGATCCGGTGGCCCGCGACACTCCGAGGGACTGTTCGAACTCCCAGAGCACACCCATCACTCCCCCGTCGGCGAGATGAGGAAGGTGCCGCTCCTGAGGTGGCATCAGATAGACCAGATGGTCAGGCGCGAAGAGCCGCCTCGCCTCATCTACGCTGAAGCGCTGCTTGAAACGGACGTTCCGGGGAAGCGCACCTTCGCCGTGCGGGTAAGAGACGATTCCATGCAGCCCCTCTTCATCGAAGGGGAGATCATATTCGTGAATCCTGATCTTCCGAGTGAGCCTGGTCACTACGTGGTGGTTGAGAGTGAGGACGGCCGCCCAGAGGGGGCACTCCTGCGGGAGCTCAAAAACATCGGCGCGCAGTCCGTTCTTCATCCGCTCGACCCGGGGTATGAAGACCTCCCCGTGACGAACCAACAGCGAATCTTGGGTCGGGTCGTGCGATTGAGGAAAAATCTCTGAAGGCCAACCTGGAACGTCACACGAGAGGAGAGCATGATGACTTGGAATAGCTTATGGCAAGTGGCGGTGCTTACAGTAGTGTGGATCTCAATAGCAGCCGTCGGTAATGCGGCTTCAGACTCAGAGCATGTTCACCACCAACTTCTTTCAGGAGACCGGATCCTTCTCGGAACGGTACAGGAGGTCAGAGGCGCGCAGGCGCGGATCGACACTGGTGAGGGGCAACCGCGGTTTATTCCCATGGGGGTACGAATGGCCAAGGAACTGCCGGCGCTGAAAAAGGGGGATCGGGTCGAGGTCACTCTCAATGATCAAAACCTGCTGGTCGATGTGCACTTGGTCGGGGAATCGAGCTACCACCGTGTCGTTGATGGCCAACTCGCTCAACCACTGGTGACGGGACATGATCGGGCGATTCTTCGAACGGCCAGCGGCAACGAAGAATCCCACTTCATCCGGCCGGTCGCAAGAAGCAAAGTGGCCTCGATTCCTGTCGGCGCGGATGCCGTTTTTCTCATCGACGAGCTGGACAAGATCGTTGACGTGACCTTCGGCAGCCAGGAAGCGGTCCATCACGCAGCGGAGCTCTGGGAAAAGAAAACGCCCTTGAAGGGCAACTTCGATAGAATTGCCGGGGTGATTTTTACGCCCTTGGGGAACGATCGGATTGCCATCCGATCCGAAGAGGGCAAAGAGCAACCGTACGAGGTACGCCCGTTCGCTCAACTGAGACTATCGAAATTATCCAGAGGCGAAGCGGTGGTGCTCTTGGTGGACGAGGAAGGCAAGGTGACAGACAGTGCAATTCCGCCGAGGCCAAGCGAGAGGGATCAACGATAACGACTAGGGGCTAGGCATCTGCCGCCAGTGCCCCCGGACGAGGACAATAAGGTCGCGGACGTTGCGTGTGCTTCGAGCGAACCGAGGATTCACTGAGACGGGAGGGAACCATGAGCGTCGTTGGCATACCAGTTGGAGGATTGAAGACAGTGGGGCAAATCGTGGCCACGAACACCTTGATGTTTCGGGCGGACCAGAATGGATTAGCCATTGCCGTGGAGTTGCTATCTACCCATACGGCTGGTGCCCCGGTTGTTGATCACAAGGGCAAGTATGTTGGATTTATCAATGAGTTTGACGTTCTGAAAGCGCATGAAGCGGGGAAGGAACTAAGTAGCCTCACCGCCGAGGACATCATGCGGACGGGCCCCATGGCAGTGCACGCTTCCACTTCCATCGCGACCGCCGTTCAGATGATGGAGGAACAGCATGTGCTGAATCTTCCCGTCGAGAATGATGGGAAAGTGGCCTACTCGGTGAGTCGCCATGATCTGTTGCGGGCATCGATCGGACTTGGGCTGGGAATGGGCCTTGACCCGTAGACCGCCGGCCCGGGGGAGGCCATCAAGGTTTCGTTGTCCCTCCCGCATGCCAAGCAGAACCGGCATTAGATCGCACTCACAGTGCTAGCGGAGAACGTCCGTGAACTGCCCTACGGTTGCGACGAATTCTGTGCCTGCAGTGTGGGCTATGCCACTTGGGCAGATACCGGAATACCTCGACCCGCACAGTCAGGAGGCACTGTACGAGGTGGATGTGAGTGAGATAGCGCTCCACTTCTCTTTTGGCCAGGCACCTGGAGGGGAAGCCATTGGGAGGATATGTTGACGAAATCGGTTTGAACCCGTAGTTGAGAGAACAAGCAGCTGGCCATGATACGGATCAAACGGGTATATGCTCAACCCGTCCCCAGCGATGGAGTCAGAATCCTCGTTGACCGGGTGTGGCCCCGGGGTATCAGCAAACAACGGGCTCACCTCGCTGAGTGGCGAAGGGATTTGGCACCGAGCACGTCGCTCCGCAAATGGTTCGGACACGAACCTGCCAAATGGATCGAGTTTCGCAGACGCTACCGCACGGAGCTGGCGAGGTCTGAAATGAGGGATGCGCTGACACAGATTGCGCGCCTTTCACGCAACAGGATGATCACGCTCGTGTATAGCACAGCTGATGAGGAGCACAACCAGGCGGTGGTCTTGAGGGAACTGATTCAAGACCTTGCCCGACTGCAGTGAGTGCAGCAGAAGGATGGCAACCATGAGTCCTGCCGCAAGCCAGACCGCTCATCTGATGACATTGAAAGCCCGCCGTCAGGTGGCTGAGCGCACCATGGCCTTTCAGTTCGAGAGACCGCAAGGCTTTACGTTCAAGGCTGGCCAGTCCATCGATATGATTCTGATGAATCCATCGGAAACGGACCGGGAGGGGAACGGACGCGCGTTTTCCATCGCGAGTGCCCCTGATGAAGGTGTGCTCCTGGTCGCTACTCGGATGCGCGATACTGCTTTCAAACGTGAGCTAGCAACCATGTCGATCGGATCGCAAGTCAAGATCCATGGCCCGTTCGGCAACCTGGTTCTTCATAACGATCAGTCCCGGGCCGCGGTGTTTCTGGCAGGAGGGATCGGCATCACACCGTTCCGCAGTATTCTGCTACAAGCAGCAAGAGAACAACTGCCGCACCGTCTGCACCTCTTCTACTCAAATCGTCGACCGGAAGACGCTCCGTTTCTGGAGGAACTGGAGGCCTTGCCACGACAAAACCCGAGCTACACGTTTGTCCCCACGGTGACGGACTTGAGACGATCGGATCGTTCATGGCAGGGAGAAACGGGGCGCATCGATCAAGCCATGCTTGCCAAACATCTCAAAGATGCGGCGTCACCGATCTACTATATGGCCGGACCGCCAGGGATGGTGAGCGCCATGCGCACCTTGCTGGCGAGCATGGGGATCGATGATGAGGATATCCGGACGGAAGAGTTCGCCGGCTATTGAGTTCATAGATCTGATACCTCGCTCGCTTCGACGTGAGGATGTGGAACGGAGTTGGCGTCTTCGCCCGAAGACGGCGGGGTCAACGTCACGTCTCTTCTTGGTTAAACGAGCCTGTGCCCGCCAAGATGGATATCGGAACTTCTCCCTATTGCCAGCCGTTCACCTCGTAACCCTTCTCTTTCATGCAGCGTTCGAATGCATCGACATAAGGCGGGTCCGGCACCAGCGGCTTAAAGGTGCCCCCGAATAATCCGATGATCAATCCGAGTCCTCCACCGGCGGCCGCCCCGATCGTCA
>JBQTIO010000184.1:0-1576 GCA_052388075.1 Nitrospiraceae bacterium | reverse complement strand
CCGGACAGGTGTTGAGATGGCACTTCCGCATCATGATACAGCCTTCGACGATCAGCGGCGCGGTCGAGAAGCCGAATTCTTCGGCGCCCAGCAACGCGGCGACGGCGACGTCGCGGCCGGTCTTCATCTGCCCGTCGGTTTCGACACGAATTCGTCCGCGCAGATCGTTCAGCACCAGCGTTTGATGCGTTTCGGCCAAACCCAATTCCCACGGGACCCCGCCGTATTTGATCGAGGCCAGGGGCGAGGCGCCGGTGCCGCCTGAATCGCCGCTGATCAGAACTTTGTCCGCATGCGCCTTCGCAACTCCGGCCGCGACCGTGCCCACTCCCACTTCGGCTACCAGCTTGACAGAGATGTCCGCATCGGGGCTGGAGTTCTTCAGATCGAAAATGAGTTGGGCTAGATCCTCGATCGAATAGATATCGTGGTGCGGTGGCGGAGAAATCAACTGGACGCCCGGCGTGGCATATCGCAACTTCGCGATCACTTCATCCACTTTATGGCCGGGCAACTGTCCGCCCTCACCGGGCTTGGCTCCCTGCGCCATCTTGATCTGCAACTCTTTCGCATTGACCAAGTAGTGACTCGTGACTCCGAACCGCGCCGACGCCACCTGTTTAATGTAAGAATTCTTCGAGTCGCCGTTCGGCAACAGAACGAACCGCTCAGGATCTTCGCCGCCCTCGCCCGTGTTGCTCTTGGCGCCGATCCGATTCATCGCGATCGCCAACGTCTCGTGTGCCTCTTTGCTGATCGCGCCGAAGGACATGGCGCCGGTGGTAAATCGCTTGACGATTTCTTTCGCCGACTCGACTTCGTCGAGCGGAATTGCCTCCGGCAGGAATTTGAAGTCGAGCAGGCCGCGCAGGTTTGAGCGCCGCTTGCTCTCGTCGTTCACGAGCTGGGTAAACTCGGCGAAGCTCTTCTGATAGTTGGCCATCGTCGAGTGCTGAAGCTTATAAATCGTGTCCGGATTCCTTTTGTGGTGCTCTCCCTGGATGCGGTAGTGGATCTCCCCGCCGAAATCGAGTTGCCGGATCGGCGTCGGCTCGTAGGCCACGCGGTGCCGCCGCAAGGTTTCTTCACCGATCTCCCGGATGCCGATGCCCTCAACGCGCGAGGCAGTCCCTGTGAAGTATCGATCGACCAGCTCGTGATTCAATCCGATCGCCTCGAATATCTGCGCGCCGCAATAAGACTGTACGGTCGAGATACCCATCTTGGAGAAGATTTTGAGCAGGCCCTTGTTGATGGCCTTGATGAACTTGCCCTCGGCGGTCTGAGCATCCAACCCTTCCGGCAGATATGCATCGCGTTCCATGTCCACAAGCGATTCGAAGGCGAGATAGGGATTTACCGTGCCGGCTCCGTAGCCGATGAGCGCCGCAAATTGATGCACGTCGCGCGGCTCGCCGGTTTCGACGATGAGGCCGACTTCCGTCCTCGTGCAGTCGCGTACAAGGTGATGGTGGACGGACGCGATGCCAAGGAGGCTCGGAATCGGCGCCCATTCTTCGTTGACTCCGCGATCGCTGAGGATCAGGAACTTGTAGCCTTCGCGAATCGCCTGCGA
>JBQTIO010000183.1:0-1730 GCA_052388075.1 Nitrospiraceae bacterium | reverse complement strand
ATCTGCGAAGAAGCCCGCTGCCCCAATCGCTGGGAATGCTGGAACGCCCGCACCGCAACTTTTCTCATCCTGGGCGACATCTGCACCCGACGTTGCCACTATTGTTCAGTTGAAACGGGACGCCCCTCGGCAGTGGATCACGAAGAACCGCGGCGTGTAGCCGAAGCTGTGCAGGCCTTGGGCCTACGCCATGCGGTGATTACGTCAGTGAATCGGGACGAATTGGAGGACGGAGGCGCCGCCATCTTTGCCGAGACGATCCGACAGATCAGACAACTCAGTCCCGCCTGCACCATTGAAGTACTCATACCGGACTTTGAAGGGAATGTGGCGGCGTTAGCGATGGTCTGCGCAGAGAAGCCGGAGATCCTGAATCACAACATTGAAACCGTCCGGCGGCTGTTCCCAGCGATCCGCCCACAAGGGAAGTATCAGCGATCGATCGAGTTACTGGGCCAGGCCAAACAGCTAGGGGTGACGACCAAGTCTGGATTAATCCTCGGAATGGGCGAAACGATTGGTGAAGCCCGCGAGGTTATGCGTGACCTGCGAGCGGTTCACTGCGACATCATCACCATCGGGCAATATCTCCAGCCGACCAGAGAGCATCTGCCGGTCGCCCGCTTCTGTGACCCCAGCGAGTTTGCCTTGTTGAAGGAGGAGGGAATGGCGCTTGGCTTCACCCACGTCGAATCCGGCCCGCTCGTCAGAAGTTCGTATCACGCAGAACAACAGATCGTCCCTGCATCGTCAGGGAAGGGGGTTCGGCCGTGAGCCGAAACATCGTCATTATCAGCGCACATCCGGATGACATGGAAATCGGCATGGGTGGGACGGTTGCCAAACTAGTGGAGTCCATGGATGCGATTACTTCCGTCGTTGTGACGAACGGGGGCCGGTCATCGAATCCATTTTCGTTGACAGAGCAGCGGATGGCTGAAGTCAGAAGAGAAGAGGCCATCCGTGCCGCCTGCGTCCTGGGGGTAAAAGACGTGATCTTTTGCAACGAACCGGACGCAGTAGACCGGATCAATACCCTGGCCGTCACACGGAGGCTCGTCGAGATACTCGCTCGCCTGCAGCCAACCGAGGTTTATACGCTGGATGAGGAATGTGACCGACATCCGGCCCATCGCCTTGCCGGCAAGCTGGCCAGGGAGAGTGTCCTTGAAGCCGGCATTATCCTACTCGGTGGCATGTGGGCGTACGAAATCTGGGGCCCCTTCGCTGCCTGGGATCGACTCGAATATATTGACCCCTATGTGGCGAAAAAGATGTTGGCCATTGCGGAACATCAGAGTCAGGTGGCAACGATACCCTACGGGGAAGGAGTCCTAGGATTAAACCGCTGGCGAGCCGTGTTTGCCGATCCCAAGGCCAGTGCTCCGGCCGGTGTGTATGCGGAAGTCTTCCGACGGATCAGGATCTCTCCTCCCTCCAACTAAGCTCCGTCTAAGCTCCGTTTCTTTGCCCAGTCATTTTCAACCTGGGTCTGTGAGGCGCTCGCTCCCACGGAATCTTTCGGCGCGGAGCTTGTACAGAGTTCCGGCACCGCCGTGCGCCCAACTCAGACCTGTGGAGAACACCTGCGTCTCGAAAACGGATACGCATTGCTCTTACTTGCTTGATGCCAGCCCCTTGGTGATCAGCGCCCGCGCCTCTTCCTGAATCCGCTTCAGATGGTCTCTCCCACGAAAGCTCTCCGCATAGAGTTTGTACACATCCTCGGT
>JBQTIO010000182.1:0-7857 GCA_052388075.1 Nitrospiraceae bacterium | reverse complement strand
CAAAGGTGCGGATCGTGATGTGGTCGACGACCGGCATGATCCCGACCCCGGATTCGTCCAACATGGCTTTCAGCACGCTTGCAGCCCGATTGTGTTCGACATAGTCCGAGACCATCCGCTCAATGAGTTCGTCCAACTTTGCGGCAGGATCTGTCATGGCGGCTCCTTCCCGAGTAGGCTCGTCAACCGTCAATCGTCATTGATCATTCGTGAAAGAACAGGACTTGTTTCTCACGCTTGACGAGTGACGAATGACGCTGTCATTCCCCAAATTTGATTCCCTGGGCTAGCGGTAGGTCGGTTCCCCAGTTGACCGTGTTGGTCTGGCGCCGCATGTAGGCCTTCCAGGCATCCGACCCCGCTTCGCGTCCGCCGCCGGTCTCCTTTTCTCCGCCGAAGGCCCCGCCGATCTCGGCCCCAGACGTGCCGATGTTAATGTTCGCAATACCGCAATCACTGCCTGCCGCTGACAAGAACCGTTCGCCGCGGCGCAGGTCGTTCGAGAACATGGCAGACGAGAGGCCTTGGGGGACGTCGTTCTGCAGGTGGATCGCTTCCTCGATCGTCCGGAAGGTCATCACGTAAAGGAGTGGTGCGAAGGTCTCACGCTGCACGACGGGCCAATGATTCTCCGCGCGCACGATCGTCGGCTCGACAAAATAACCAGGCCGATCCAGGACGCGACCGCCGTAAAGAATCTGCCCTCCCTCTTTCTTGATCTCATCCAGGGCGGTTCGATACCCCTCGACCGCAACCTGATCGATGAGCGGCCCCATGAGGATGTCCGGCTCCAGCGGGTTGCCGATCCGAACTTGTGCATAGGCCTTCACCAGCTTGCCGACTAGCTCGTCGTAACGAGACTCGTGGACGAAGAGGCGTCTGGTGGTTGTGCAACGTTGGCCGGCCGTTCCGACGGCCCCGAACAGGATGGCACGCGTGGCCAGGGCCAGATCGGCAGTTTCATCGACGATGACCGCGTTGTTGCCGCTGAGTTCGAGAAGGGTGCGGCCGAGTCGTTCGCCCACCGTGGAGGCGACGTGGCGGCCGACCGGCACTGACCCGGTGAACGAAATGAGCGGCAGCCGCTGATCCTGCACCATCGTTTCAGCCAAGGCAGCCTGGTCGGTGATGAACAGCGAGAACAGCCCCTCATAGCCTTGCTGTTCCATCACCCGATTGCAGATGTGTTGCACCGCCAGGGCACAGAGCGGCGCCTTCGGGGACGGTTTCCAGATCACCGTGTCGCCGGCGACGGCGGCGATAAAGGCGTTCCAGGCCCAGACGGCGACGGGAAAATTGAAAGCGGTAATGACGCCGACCGGCCCCAGCGGATGCCACTGCTCGGACATCCGGTGGGCGGGCCGCTCGGATTGCATGGTGGCTCCATAGAGCATTCGGGACTGTCCGATCGCGAAGTCGGCCATGTCGATCATTTCCTGGACTTCACCGTCACCTTCAGGCTTGATCTTGCCAACTTCCAGCGAGACCAGGGTGCCGAGCTGATCTTTCTTTTCCCGCAACGCCTGTCCGATCAGACGGATCAATTCGCCGCGCTTCGGCGCCGGAACCAGGCGCCAGGTCTGAAAGGCATCCACGGATGCCTTCACGATGCGGTCATAGTTCTCAGCGGAGCAGGGGACAATGCCGGCAATTGTCTCGCCGGTTGAGGGATTGCGCGATTGCAGCAGGGATCCGCCGGACTGGCCGGACCACCAGCCGCTCCCCGTGCTGCCGCCGGAATTGACCGCCTGAAGGCCGAGCTCTTTGAGCACTGTCTGGACGGTATTCATCGAAAGCAGGCTCCAAATTCGTTGTTCAGGAAATCCTTGAGGAAAATGGATTCTTGCGTCACGAACCCCCGGTAACGCGACGGATCGTGTAAGACGAGGTCCATGACGGCGCAGACGCTGGATGCGGTTGTGACCTGGATGGCGGACCAGAGCTTGCCCTTGACGCACTGGGGGTAGATCTTCTTGACGTAATTCTCTTCGAAGAACCCGCCGTCTTTGGTCCCGGTGACCGAGGCGTAGATCAGCACCACATCTTGCAGGGTCTGGGGAATGGCATGTTCAAGGACGCGCTTGAGCGTCTCGCGATCCTCGTTCAGCTTGAGATCCTTCATCAAGAGTTGGATTTTTTCACAGTGGCCGGGATAGCGGAGGGTCTTGTAGTTCATCGTCCGGACTTTCCCAGCGTAACTGTCAGCCAGCGTGCCTAACCCTCCCGACGTATTGAAGGCTTCGTAGAGCAGTCCGTCCAGCTCGATCGTTTCATAGCCTTCCAACGGTTGCAGCGGGACTTTCTCGCCTTCTTCGATGCCGTAGCACTGGTTGCCGTATTCGTTGATCAGCCCGTCGGTCGACCAGGTGAGCGAATACTTGAGCGCATTGCTCGGATGAACCGGCAGCGCGCCCACCCGCATCTTAACCGTGTCGAGGGTTTCGAAATGGGTCATCAAGTCATGGGCGACAATGCTGATGAAGCCCGGCGCGAGGCCGCATTGCGGCATGAAGGCATGGGCGGCTCCCGTACTCAGGACTTTGATTTGATTCGCCACTTCAACGTCCTCCGTCAGGTCGAAGTAGTGCAAACTGTGGGTTAACGAGAGCCCCGCGACAGTGGGATTACAGAAATAAGGGAGGCTCGAGATAATCGCGTCGACGGGATGCATCGAGAGGTAGGTGCTGACGGCGTCCGGATGCCGGGCGTCCAGGATGCAAGGCGTCACCCGTTCGAGTCCGAGGTCTTCCACCAGATGTTTCGGCGCATCCAGGGTCATGTCCCCCAGGTGCACCTCGTAGTCGCCGCGTTGGGCAAGGAAACAAGCGACCAGAGAACCGATTTTTCCTGCTCCGAGCACCAGGACTCGATACATGGGGCGCCTCCTATGTGTTGATTATACTCCTCCGGCTGGTTCCGTTCACGCGGATTGACTGAACCGGTGAGTCCGATCTGGAACATGGTGGCTGGTGGCCGTTGAGACTGCGATACAGAACTGTGTATGGTACGCCATCCTGTCGGGAGGCACGGCATGACATTGGTGGCCTACAATCAGGTTCCGATTCCCTCCTTCATGTACGGTACCGCATGGAAAAAAGAGGCCACCACGGGCCTGGTGCTGACGGCGGTGGAGGCCGGCTTCACGGCCATCGATACTGCCAATCAGTTGATTCACTACGACGAAGCGAGGGTGGGGGAGGCGCTCCAGATGCTTGCGGGGCAGGGCGTCGCACGCGACAAATTGTTTCTTCAAACCAAATTTACCCCCGTGAATGGCCAGGACCATCGGTTGCCCTATGATACCAACGCCACCATCACGACCCAGGTCCAGCAGTCCTTCGAAAGTTCCCTGGCCCATCTGCACACAGAGTTTCTGGATTCCTACGTCCTGCACGGTCCCTATCGCCGTTATGGGCTGGGACCGGAGGATTGGGAGGTGTGGGCAGCGATCGAAGAGCTCTATGACTCTGGTCGGACGAAGATGATCGGGGTGAGCAACGTGTTGGCTGAGCAATTGTCATTGCTCTGCGAGCGGGCGAAGCATAAGCCGATGGTGGTGCAGAACCGGTGCTATGCCGCGCTGGGATGGGACAAGGAGGTGCGGGAGATCTGCCGATCGCGCGGGATCATTTACCAGGCATTTTCGCTGCTGACCGCCAACCGAGAAGTCTTTGTGGACCCGGACATCCGGGCGATGGCTGCCCGGTACGGGATGGGTCTTGCCCAGCTCGTGTTCCGGTTTGCCATGCAGATTGGCATGTTGCCGATGACGGGCACCACGAACCCGCAACATATGAAAGAAGATCTGCAGGCGGATCGGTTTACGCTGAGGCCAGAGGACCTCAAGCAGGTTGAGAGCGTTGCGCTGTAACTCAGTGTAATATCGGATAACCCAGAACTTCATCCGTGCGTTGCGTCCATTTTGACGTTGCTCCGTCTATAGGAGTAAGCGGCGGAATACCCGTAGCTTCTATAGAAACGGAGGTTCTCATGCGTCCCCATCTTTCTCTGGATGTGAGGAATGTGGCTCAGTCGGTTGCTTTTTATGAAAAGGTGTTCGGCGTGCGGCCCCAGAAACAGGTGGCCGACTATGCCAAGTTTGATTTGCAGACCCCGGCCCTGAATTTCTCGCTGGTGTCCTCCACCGGCGCAGTAAGTGCGGTGGATCATTTGGGCATTGAGGTCGATACGGTCGACGAGATCGCCGAATGGAAGGCCCGCCTGCAACGGGAAGCCATCCTCGATAAAGTCGAGGACAACATCGCCTGTTGCTTTGCCCGGCAGGACAAACTCTGGTTTACCGATCCGGACGGCAACGCCTGGGAGATCTTCACCGTCCATGAGCAGTTGCCGGTCACAGGGCAGCTGAGCCAGACAGGCTGCTGCGTGCCAAAACAAGCGGGCGCTACTAAGCCGGCCACGTGCACGGTGTGAAATCGGAGCACAAGTCGTATGAACGTACACGGCGGAGCTGCCATCATGACGATCAAAGCGGAAGAACTTTGGCAACTCGTTCATGATGGCCTCCGTGCGTTTATCGCCAAGCGTGTCAGGGATCAGGCTCAGGTCGACGATATCCTTCAAGAGGTGTTCTTGCGCGTCCATCGGAGGATCGGCGGCCTGAAGGATCCGCGACGTGTCGTCTCCTGGGTGTATCAAATTACGCGACACGCGATCGTCGATTACTACCGGCAACCTGGGAGGCAGCACGAAATTCCCGTCGGTTTGAGTTCGGACATCGAAGAATCGGGTCTGCCTGCTACGATTCAGCAGCTCGGCCGTGACGGCGACGCTCAGGCACTTCGCGTAGAACTCGCCGGCTGTCTTCGTCCCATGATCCAGCGACTCTCGCCGGACTATCGAGAAGCGATCACGCTGGTGGAGCTTGAAGGATTGACGCGGCAGACCGCCGCACGCCGGATGGGACTCTCGCTGTCTGGAATGAAGGCCCGAGTGCAACGGGGTCGGAAGCAGCTCAAACAAATGCTGGACGAGTGCTGTCTGATTCAACTGGACCGGCGCGGGGGGCTCCTGGACTATAAGGTCCATCCTGGAGGATGCAATCCGTGTAAACCCTCCGAGTCAACGGTCAGTCGGTGAAGATCGCAATCATCGGCGGAGGTCCGGCCGGGCTGATGGCGGCTGAATCCGCTACTGCCGGAAACAGGGTTGGAGGGAGGCGCGATCAGATCGAAGCACAGGGCAAAGCGATCCTCACGCTTGATTTAACCCCTGATCGTGATCGAGCCAGCCTGACACGTAATCTGTCGCGGCCACGGAGCAAGCGCACGATAGCGACCCATCTGCAACGGCATGCGGAGTGGCGTTTGCGGATTTGGATGAGCGATTGATGCCGCGTTCGTTTCCCGGGGTCTTTTGCGCTGGCGAAATGCAGGCACCGTCCTGTGGGCCAGCAGGCGTGGAGGCGATGGGGCTCAGGTGGGAAGCGACAGGTGAAAAACGGTAAGGACGCCGTTCATCCACAGGCGTAGTGGGGACAACTGTGACAAGCCTGCGTCACGCAGGGGATTTCACTCGCCTAGCCGAAGATCAAATTCCACAAACTGGACAGCCAGCTCATGATCATACCGGTCCAGGAGTCGTCCACCGGAGCTGGTTCGACGTTGGCGGGGGGGGGCGGGATCGTCGGCTTCGGCGGTGCAACGGGGCTAACTTGCGAGACCTGCTGGGGTGATCCGGTCAGAGCGGCTGGAGTGGCGGCGGAAGGGCCAGGAGTCAGAGCTGGTTTGGCCGGCATTGGCTCATTCGTTTCTGCGGCCACAGGGGCGGGCATGAAACGGGACTCCTCTAGTTCTTCCTTGTATTGCGTTGCCATCGCCTGTAGGGAAGCGCTTTCTTGCTTGGCGTCGGCGATTTGTCGGATCAACGCCCGGCTCTGGTTCACGAGGTGCGCCACCTGCGATTGGAGCGACGTCAGTTGATCATCGGCTCGCTGTCTGAGAATGGGCAACTGGTCCTGCTCGCGTTGAATGGCGGTGCGCAACTCGGTGGTAACCGCATCCTCTCGCCGATTCGCGGACTGCAGTGCTGCGATCCGTCGATCCAATTCCGTGACGTCGGTTCGGGCGATCTCAAGGGATCGCGCGAGGTCATCCGCCTCAGCTCTGGCCTTCTCGTAGGCATGCCGACTGACACACCCGACATCCGTGAGTGCCAGAGCGGTGAGTAGGAAGAGAACAATCCGTTGAGCGGCGACAGGGCTTGTCATGGAATTCCGTCCTCGGTAGTGGATCGACCTGTTACCCGGTGCCCGGGTCTCCAGTCGGTCCGGTGAGTCGCTGTTGCTAGTGTTGCAAAAGTCGTGACATCTGGCAACTGAAGCGCAAAATTGTGCACAGGCAGGAAATGGACGCAATCGATGCCCGGCATCCGTATCACACCTGTCTTGGATTCAGAGCGCAGCTCGCGTACTATGACAAGCGGTCATGTCGAGGACATCCCCCTTAGCCGATCCGCTGCACCTGCCGCCGGAGTGTGAGCCGGCCCTGTTGGTGCGTTTTCTGAAGGCTGAGGCCATGGCACTCTGGGCCGTCCGCTCGGCACAGTTGCAGGATGCGCCACTGAACGTTCAGACCTTTCTGCGCAAACACGAGGCAGATGAACAGAACCATCTCAGACAGTTCGAGACCCTCGTCGGGCATCCCGCACATGGGCGCGGGCGGCTTCCTGCAATGCCCCGGCAGTGGCCGGTCCTCGCCGTTCAACTATACGGGTACGAATCACTGGGTCTGGAATTTGCCCGGCTGCTCGTGGTCCTGCGCCCTGATCTAGCCTCCATACTGGCCGATGAGGAAGCCCATGTGGGATTTTTTGAGCGGGAGATAGCTCGCCTGTTGGCCGGTCACGGATTCTCTGCTGAACAGACGAAAAACTCCGCGCGTGCCTGGTGGCGGAAACTGCCGAGGACCCTCAATCGATATTTGGAAGCGCCGCCGCTCGCGTCGGTTCGCGCCGCCGTTGCGGCTGGAATTCTCACGACGATAGAACAGCGCTTGACCCGGGTCGGATTGCTCACACCGCCGTCATCACAACGGATCAGTTGATCAGGCTTGGGTTGTGGGGAGGCCGCTGACGGCGCCCATCTTACGATACTTTTTGTCGCGACGGGTGATGAGCTGGTCGACGGTGACATCGGCCAGATCGAAGATTTGATTGGTCAGTGCTTTGCCCACCAGGGTGCAGACGGCTTTAGGTTCGCGATGGGCGCCTCCTGGCGGCTCCGGGATGATATCGTCGATGACACCGAGTTCAATGAGATCTTTCGCGGTCATCTTTAAGGCCGCGGCGGCATCCTGAATTTTCGCCGGGTCATCCCAGAGGATCGCCGCGCAGCCTTCCGGAGAAATGACCGAATAGACGGAATGTTCAAGCATCAGGACTCGATCCGATAAGCCGAGCGCCAAGGCGCCGCCGCTTCCGCCTTCACCGATCACGACGGAAACAATCGGCACGGTCAGCCGAGCCATAACGAAGAGATTCCGCGCGATCGCTTCGGCCTGTCCGCGTTCTTCGGCGCCGATGCCGGGGTAGGCGCCCGGGGTGTCGATGAAGGTGATGATCGGCCGGTTGAATTTCTCGGCCATCTTCATCAGGCGCAGCGCTTTCCGGTAGCCTTCAGGGTTGGGCATGCCGAAATTGCGTTGCATGCGTTCCTTGAGGGTCCGTCCCTTCTGATGACCGATGATCATCACTGTCCGATCGTTGAATCGGGCGAAGCCACCGACGATCGCCCGGTCATCGCCGAAGGCCCGGTCTCCATGGAATTCAAGGAAGTCGCGGCTCAATTCAGTGATGTAATCAAGCGTGCTGGGACGCTGAGGATGCCGTGCCAGCTGG
>JBQTIO010000181.1:0-5240 GCA_052388075.1 Nitrospiraceae bacterium | reverse complement strand
GCTTGCCGGGCTCCATCCATTCCTTGGTGGTCGTCGTCCAAGTGCCTGCCAGGGTTGCAAACAACTTGTGCGGCTCACCCGGTGTCGCTGCTTGCTTCCAGAGCTCCATCATTGCCTGTTGGTCCATCGGCTTTTGCTGCTTCTTCTCCTTCGCCAGGGCCGTCGAGACGGTCAGCATGAGACACAATGTGGCGACTGCGAGATATATAAGACGCATGTTTCCCTCCTGCTTGTGAGTAGAGTGAGTGAAGTTACACATCGACCAGAACCTTGAAACCACCGTAGGCCATCCGCTTCACGTCGAAGGGCATTGACCGCTCATCGCCCATCCCTTTGATGCGCGGGTCTTTCATCACCTTCGCATTGACGCGGTCGCGATGGGATCGAGATTTATAGCCGATCCAAGAAAAGACCACCGTCTCATCAGGCTTGGTCTTCGCTGACCGGAAGAACGGCATGCCAAACTTTGCCTTGAGATCGTCGCCGACGCACTCTTTGTAATCCAACGCGCCATGTTCCCGCCAAATCTTTCCCGCCTTTTTGGCCATCCGAACGTATGCTTGCAGGTTCTTCTTGGGAACCGGCAGTAGAAATCCATCGACGTAACGCATAGAACTTCTCCTCTATTTTTCAGCGGGCGCCTTGAGATCGGCCAATCCCGCGTCAAACTGCGCGCCGACCATCTTGTCCATGTTGAAAAACGTCGTCATGACCTTTGCCATGTAGGGCTGTGGGCCGTACACTTCCTCCTCCTACGTCTTTTTGGCCACCTGCGCCCGAATCCGTTCTTCTTGCTCTCTCAGCTCAGGCGTAAACTCAGCGCCGAAATCTTCTGCCTCGAACACCGGGCGGATCTCGATCTCGGACTCCTCGTTAGGCATCGGATTAGGGCAACGCTTGACCCATTCGATGGCCTCTTCTATCGACTTGCACTGCCAGAGCCAATAGCCGGCGATCAGTTCCTTCGTCTCGGCAAAAGGGCCGTCGATGACCGTACGCCTATTTCCCGAAAATTTCACCCGCGCGCCTTTCGAACTGGGGTGAAGTCCTTCGCCCGCCAGCAGCATGCCGGCTTTTACGAGTTCCTCGTTGAACTTGCCCATCTCGGTCAACAGTTGCTCGCTCGGCATCACGCCCGCTTCCGAATCTTTGGTGGCTTTGACAATAATCATGAATCGCATCAGGGTATCTCCTTTCCAATGTTTAGCTTTCAACTCAATCGTCGACCGATCAGCCCCCCGCCATGGCGCCGACGATCAGCAATGGTTCGACTCCGCTCACCACTGCCTCGGGCAACGGGGCATCCGGTGGTTCATGGGAGAGATCCTGTTCGCACGCGAAGAACCTCACGAACGCCCGGCGCTTCAGTGTGTCGTGCTCCCGGATCGTTCCCCGCAACATCGGATACCGAGCTTCGAGTGAATCGAGCACCGATCCCACCGTCACTGGACCGGTGACCTCCAGCGTGACCTCGCCGTCCACATGCGCGAGCGTCCGCAGATGTGCTGGAAGTACGACTCGAATCATTTCGTATCTCGTCGCTCGTGAAGCGTGTCTTGTACCGGGCATTCCGTCATTCGTCATGCGTCAATCGTCATTGGGGAAGAGCACGGGCCGCTTTCCATCGTTTGACGAATGACGGTTGACATTCATGAGAGCGTCTGCGCTTCCACCGACAAGACCGCCGGTAGATCCCGCACAATCGGTGCCCAACTGTCTCCTCCGTCGGCCGATCCATACACCTGGCCGCCGGTCGTGCCGAAATACAGACCGCAGGGATCGAGCTGATCGACCGCCATCGCATCGCGCAGGATGTTGACATAGCAATCCTGCTGCGGAAGCCCTTTCGTCAAGGCCTCCCACTCGTTTCCACCCGTGCGACTCCGGTAGACGCGCAGCTTGCCATCGGGGGGAAAATGTTCGGAATCGCTCTTGATCGGGACCACATACACCGTGTTCGGTTCATGGGCATGCACGTGGATCGGGAACCCGAAATCGGTCGGCAGATTGCCGCTCACTTCGTGCCACGACTCGCCGGCATCGTCGCTGCGCATCACGTCCCAATGTTTTTGCATGAACAGCACATTCGGACGCGAGGGGTGTATCGCGATGCGGTGCACACAGTGGCCGACCTCCGCATCAGGATCGGGCAATTCATACTGGGACTTCAGGCCTCGGTTCACCGGCCGCCACGTCTTGCCGGCGTCGTCGGTCCGGAACACCCCGGCCGCTGAGATGGCGATGAAGATTCTTTGCGGATTCTTCTGATCCAGCATGATCGTGTGCAGGCACATCCCACCGGCGCCCGGCTGCCAAAGGTGTCCTTTTGCGCTGCGCAGCCCGGCCAGCTCCTGCCACGTCTG
Source organism: Nitrospiraceae bacterium (assembly GCA_052388075.1). Taxonomy (GTDB): domain Bacteria; phylum Nitrospirota; class Nitrospiria; order Nitrospirales; family Nitrospiraceae; genus Nitrospira_D. The sequence continues at coordinate 2,877 of JBQTIO010000181.1, read as the reverse complement.
TCCCCCGTCTGTCGAACGGAACAAGGCGGCGTCTTCCACGCCGGCGTAGACCGTTTCCGGATCGGTCAGCGACGGCTCGAGATGCCACACACGCTTGAACTCCCAGGGATGCTGGGTGCCGTCATACCATTGGTGTGTAGTGAGGAGCCTGCCGGTTTCAGCGGACGTGTCGTACACGAATTTGTTGCTCTCACCCTTGGGGGTGCCGTCCGGCATGGTGGTCGGTTCGCCGGGTGGGGTCCCAGGTTGATGCCAGGTCTTGCCGCCATCATCCGAACGCTGGATGATCTGTCCGAACCAACTGCTGGTCTGCGACGCATACAGCCGATTCTGGTCAACAGGTGATCCCTTGAGATGGTACATTTCCCAGCCGGCAAAATGAGGTCCGCTCACATCCCACCGTTTGCGCGTTCCGTCAGACGTCAGGATGAATGCGCCCTTCCTGGATCCGACCAGTAACCGTATGCTGCTCATGCCCTACTCCTCTCTGCTCTCGCGCCCGGGCCTTTGATCCCGATCATGTCCTAAACTGCATGCGCCGCTCATTCCGCCTCTGACCGCCCTTCATTGGCCGGCATAGGCCTGCTGCAGGCGCTTGATGTCAGGCTTGACCATCCCAAGCACGACCTTCATGACGCGATTGGCTTTTTCCGGATCTCGGTCCTGCAACATCTTGCCGAGCATGGTCGGAACAATCTGCCACGACAGGCCGAATTTGTCTTTTAACCAGCCGCATTGAACCTCTTGTCCTCCCGCGGAAAGTTTGTCCCAATACTCGTCGATTTCTTCCTGCGTCTCACAGTTGACGATGAACGAGACGGCCTCCGTGAATGTAAATTCCGGCCCGCCGTTCAGGGCGATGAATTCCTGCCCGTCCAATTGAAATGTGACAGTCAGGACGGTTCCTTTTTCCCCGGGTCCTACGTCTCCGTAACGGGTGACTGCTCCGATTTTGGAATTCCTGAAAATGGAGATGTAAAACTGCGCAGCTTCCTCCGCCTGACCGTCGAACCATAGGCAGGCGCTGATTCGTTGCATATGCGTCATGATGCCTCCTTATCATCCGACACTCACACTGTCTGGGGATACCGGAGTGGAGTGTTTCATCTCACTAAGCCGGCAACCCTGGCACTTCCCTGACTGGCCGAATCTCGACTGTGCCGATCCGTGCCCCCGGAACACGCCCTGCGATGTCGATGGCGTTGTCCAGATCCTTGGCGTCGATCAGAAAATAACCGGCGAGCTGCTCCTTCGTCTCCATGAACGGCCCGTCGGTGACGGACCGTTTCCCGTCGCGCACCCGCACGACGGTGGCCGTGGCGACCGGTTGCAGCGTTGACGCATGGACATATTGTCCCTTGCCATCGAGTTGGTGGCAGAGCTGGATCGACTCGGTCAGCATCGATTTCCTTGTGCCTTCATCCATCTTGTTGAAGGCTGCTTCGTTATGGTGAACCAGCAAGAGATATTTCATAGGATGACTCCGTCCCAGGCTATCAGCTACCGGCCATCAGCCGATTCATAAGATAGTCGTCGGGGAGGGTAAAAATCGACAGTGGGGTAGGGGGTGGGGGCCGAGGTTCCCAAACCACTGGATATGGGACGTTGACATCGTGAAGCCACAAGGGTACGGTCCGTGTGGGGTATGGGGCGCAACAAGAAGCTACGAATTCGTCTTGATGGTCTGGGCAACAGATTACCGACCATCAGATCAAAATTGCGCTCGAACGTCAGCGCTCATCCACCGACCAGAGTCTAGTCCGACACTGGAAAGTTGAGATCAAAGCTGGGGAAATACCGTTAGAGATCTAGAAAGACGGCTGAAGAAAGGGAAACACCATGATTAAGAAACGAGGGCGGTCAATGGTTGCTGAAACGAGCTCCTTTCTCACGCCATCGAGCGCTCTGCTGGACAATCACTTCAATGAGATTCTCGAGACTGTGGAGGAGGTCCGAGGGCTTGTCGCGATCTTAAGCTCTCTTTCGCCTGTGGATGAAAAGCGGGACGAGTATGAAGGCCGGCTCTACGCGGCCCTGACTCACCTCGATCACCATGTCAAACCGGCCATCAAAGAGTGGGATCATGTGGTGGATCGAATGCCCGACGACTGACTCTTGTGCGCGCGGACAAAGCCCTGCCCATTGTCCGTTCATTGCCACCCACCGTGTTGTTCGTGCAGGCTCAGCCTTCAAGTGCCTTTAATCGCCTTTCCAGAAATCTCCGCTCCGGCTCCTGCTGAGTAAGACTCAGGGCCCGCTCATACGAAGAGCGGGCTTCGGCGGTTCGTCCCAATCGCCGGCTGAGGTCCGCTCGTGCCGAGTGAATCAGATGGTAATCCGACAGATCCCCGCGGGCCAGGATGGTATTGATCAACTCCAGGCCTGCTGACGGGCCGTCCCGCATGGCCACCGCCACCGCGCGATTCAGCTCGACGACCGGCGAGGGATCGGCGCGCATCAAGATGTCGTAGAGCGCGACGATCTGGGCCCAGTCGGTCGCCTGGGAAGTAGCAGTCTCTGCATGGACTGCCGCGATGGCCGCCTGGATGGTGTAGGGGCCGAACCGGCGCGATGACAGGGCTCGCTCGACCAGGGCCATGCCCTCCGCAATCTGCTCGCGATTCCAGCGCGTGCGGTCCTGTTGTTCCAAGAGAATGAGATCTCCCTCCGGCGACGTGCGGGTGGCGCGCCGCGATTCATGCAGCAACATCAGCGCGAGGAGTCCCATGACTTCCGATTCCGGCAGGAGTGCCAGAAGCAGCCGACCAAGCCGGATCGCTTCGCCCGAAAGATCGGCTCTCGTGAGGAAGTTTCCCGATGAGGCCGAGTACCCTTCATTGAACACCAGGTAAACGACGCGCAGGACCGCATCCAATC
>JBQTIO010000180.1:0-11532 GCA_052388075.1 Nitrospiraceae bacterium | reverse complement strand
AGCAAGCTGCGGGGTATCCTGTGAAATTCTCCGAAGCCGTCACCCTCCTTCGCCAAGGCTACGGAGGGTTCTCCTCGCCTTCATCCCCGCAGCAAGCTACGGGGTATTCGGCGAAGGAGAATAATGTAGGCTAGGGTGAGAAAGATTACACGGGGCGCAAACAGTGGAAGACAGATGAACATTGCAATCATTGGAGGAGGGCCGGCCGGGCTCATGGCGGCGGAGGCGGCGACTGCCGCCGGCGCACAGGTCGATCTCTATGACGCCATGGCATCGGTCGGTCGGAAGTTCCTTCTGGCTGGGAAAGGTGGCCTGAATCTCACGCACTCGGAACGGTCCGAGAAATTTCTCTCGCGCTATGGGGCACGTCGCGCGCAGATCGCGCCGCTGCTCGCGTCGTTCGGGCCCGATGCTCTCCGGGCCTGGGCTAGCAGACTCGGCATAGAAACATTTGTGGGCTCTTCCGGGCGCGTGTTCCCCACCGATCTCAAAGCCGCACCATTGCTGCGCGCGTGGCTCCGCCGGTTGCGCCAGGCCGGCGTGCGATTCCATGTTCGACATCGATGGATTGGCTGGGACGAGCAGGGGATTCTGCGTTTTAGCACACCAGAGGGAAACCGCTCTGTTCTGGCCAATGCGGTGCTGCTTGCGCTCGGTGGCGGCAGTTGGCCGAAGCTCGGCTCTGATGCCTCGTGGGTGCCGCTGCTGGCACAACGAGGGATTCAAATCGCGACCTTGCAGCCGGCGAACTGTGGTTTCGATGTGGGCTGGAGCGACCATTTCCGTGTAAAGTTTGCCGGGCACCCAGTCAAGTCGGTGGCCATTATTATGCGGAGTCATACGGGTATCGAGTCCCGGTATCCTGGCGAATTAGTCATCACGGAGACCGGCGTGGAAGGAGGCGTGATCTACGCGGTTTCCGCCTCTCTTCGCGACGAGATCCTGGCGAAGGGAGTAGCGACCTTACGCCTCGACCTGGCGCCTGACCGAGATATACCCCGCCTGACTCACGACTTATCGAGGCCGCGCGGTAAACGTACGATGGCGACACATCTTGAACGCCGGGCAAGGATTGAAGGCGTGAAGGCGGGGCTGCTTCGTGAAGTGGTTTCGAAAGAGGATTTCGCGGACCCGGCTCGTCTGGTTGCCGCGATCAAATCGTTGCCGTTACGACTCGTCGCACCGCGCCCGCTGGAGGAAGCGATCAGCACGGCTGGTGGAGTTCCATTCGAAGCGCTCGACGAACGGTTGATGATCCGTGCCCTGCCAGGCATCTTCTGCGCGGGAGAAATGTTGGATTGGGAGGCACCGACCGGAGGCTATCTGCTGACCGCCTGTTTCGCCACTGGTCAGGTGGCGGGGACCGGAGCGGTTGTATGGCTCAACGAGGACGTGAAACGTAAGGCGTGAGGCGCATTGGGAATGTTGAATGATGAATTTTGAATGTTGAATTGTCGGAGTTGGAACAGGCAGCAACTGAGGATGGGAAGACTGAAGGCTGAAGTGTTCGGAACTTCGGACTCAGCACTCAGCACTTCGTGTCCCGTCTGTCCCGCCTGGCTTATTGAGGAGAAACGACCAGCCCGTTGATGGCTCCGATGGATCGGTACTTCTGGTCACGCTGGGCGAGCAGTTGGTCGGTCGAAAGGTCGGTGAGCTGGGAGAGTTGGTTGCTGAGGGATTTGGCGACTCGCTCGGCAATGGCATTGAGGTCCCGATGGGCGCCGCCGAGCGGTTCCGGAATCACTTCATCGGCGATATGGAGGTCGACCAGGTCTTTCGCCGTCATCTTCAGGGCGGAAGCAGCGTCGGGAACTTTAGCTTGATCCTCCCACAGGATGGCGGCGCAGCCTTCCGGAGAAATTACCGAATAGACACCATGCTCCAACATAAGGACGCGATCTGAGACGCCCAATGCGAGTGCCCCGCCGCTGCCGCCTTCACCGATGACGATGGAAATAATCGGAACTGCGAGCCGGGACATCACAAAGAGATTACGGGCGATGGCTTCAGCCTGACCGCGTTCTTCCGCGCCGATGCCGGGGTAGGCGCCTGGCGTGTCGATAAAGGTCACGATCGGACGTCCAAACTTCTCGGCCATCCTCATGAGACGCAGGGCCTTTCGATAGCCTTCCGGATTCGGCATTCCAAAGTTCCGTTGCATCCGTTCTTTGAGGGTCTTCCCTTTTTGATGGCCAATGACCATGATCGACCGGTCGTTGAATCGCGCGAAGCCTCCGACGATCGCACGATCGTCGCCAAACGAGCGGTCTCCATGGAACTCAAGAAAGTCCCTGAATAGATAACCGATGTAATCAAGGGTGCTGGGTCGTTGGGGATGCCGGGCGAGTTGCGTTCGCTCCCAGGGAGTCAGCTTGCTGTACAGCGCATGTTCGACCTGGGTCAGCTTCATCCGCAGCTTGCGGATCTCGTCCTGGGGGGCCGATTTCCCGGCAGGAGCGGCCGCGAGTTTTTCGATCTTTTCTTCGATCTCGTGGACCGGCTTTTCAAACTCGAGGTAATCGCGCATAGAGCGTCTACCAAATTACGGAAAAACTATGTAGCACGCCAGCATGTTGCAGTCTGTCTAGTCTATCTGGTCTATTCGGTCTGTCTCGTGTGTTTGGTTGAACGAAACAAACCAGATGAACCAGATAGACCGAATAGACCAGATAGACTGAGCGGTCAGGGTAGCAGAAAAATGGCTCCTTTGCCTAGCACTTCTTCAATAGCTGCCACGAAGCCTTCGCTGGGGGTAACGGTTAGGTGAGGGAGGGGGGCCGTCTCGGCTTCCAGCCCTGAATCCATTCGCAAAGTGAGCGAGACGGTCGTAACTCCCGGGTAACGCAGAAAAATCTCGCGGAGGCGTGGTAACTGTTCCGTCACGTCAGGGTGATCCGTCAGTCGAATGTGGACCCGCTTGATTGTCTGCGCCTGCACCTCGGCGAGCGGCTCAATCTTGCTCCCTCGAATCTTCGTGCCTTTATCTCCCCGGTCCACCGTACCCGTGATGCGCACGAGGCGTTCCGGCACAATCAAGTCGGCGGCATTTTTGTAGAGATCCGGAAAGACGATGATCTCGACCAGGCCCTGGAGGTCTTCCAGGGTGAGATAGGCCATCCGGTCGCCCTTCTTGGTCAGCATGCTCTTGACGGTCGTGATGATTCCGCAGAGCTTGACCTCCCGGCCGTCCGATAATTCGGGCAGGCTGATGGTTGAAGCCGTGGCGAGCGCCTGGATGGTTCCCTCATAGCGAGCCAGCGGATGTGAGGAAATATAGAAGCCGGTCAGCTCCCGCTCCTGTTTCAATCGCTCGCTTTGGTCCCATTCCGGTATGTTCGGCAGCGGCGGGATGGCCGGATGCTCCGCAGGGTCTTGTCCGTTCAGCTCGTCGCAAAAAATATTGGTCTGCCCCAGATCCCGTTCGCGCTGCGCGGCCGCGCCGTCCTCGACGGCTTGATCCAAGACCGCGGCCAGTTGAGAACGTTTCGCGCCGGTTGAGTCGAACGCGCCGGTCTTGATTAGCCCTTCGAGCATGCGCTTGTTCACCTTGCGGAGATCGACGCGACGACAGAAATCAAAGAAGGACTTGAAGGGGCCGGTTTGATTCCGGATCTCGATGATCGATTCAACGGCGCCTTGGCCGACATTCTTGATGCCCGCCAGACCGAACCGGATTGCGTGATCCACCACGGTAAAGTTCTTATGGCTTTCGTTGACGTCAGGGGGCAGGACCTTGATGTTGAGGTCGCGACATTCCGTGAAGTAGCCGACGATTTTGTCGGCGTTGCCCATGTCGGTGGTCATCAGGGCGACCATGAACTCTGTCGGGTAGTGCGCTTTCAAATAGCCAGTCTGGTAGCAGACGACAGCATAGGCCGCAGCGTGCGACTTGTTGAACCCGTAGCCTGCAAATTTCTGGATCAGTTCGTAGAGCTTTTCCGCTTTCCTGTCTGGAATCTTGTTCGTCTTGGCGCCGGCCAGGAACTGCGCGCGCAGCTTCTCCATCTCCTCCGGCTTCTTTTTGCCCATCGCGCGCCGGAGAATGTCGGCTTGGCCGAGCGAGAAGCCCGCCACCTTGTTGGCAATCGCCATGACCTGTTCCTGATAGACGATGACCCCATAGGTGTCCTTCAGGATCGGTTCGAGTTCAGGCACTTCGTACACGATCGGAATCTTGCCCTGCTTTCGTTTGATGAAGTCGGGAATCAGATCCATCGGGCCAGGACGATAGAGCGCGATGATGGCGATGATGTCATCGAAGCGATCCGGTTTCAGGCCCGTCAGGAGGTCTCGCATCCCGGAGCTTTCCAATTGGAAGAGGCCGATCGTCTTTCCTGAGGAGAGGAGGGCAAAGGTCTTGGGGTCGTCGAACGGCACCTGCTCCATGACCAAGGGCGGATTGCCGGGATGCCTTTCATTGATCAGATCTTCGGCGCGTTTGATCATCGTAAGGGTTTTGAGGCCCAGGAAGTCGAATTTGACGAGCCCGATCTTTTCGACGTCGCCCATCGTATATTGGGTGACGATTTCGTCGTTGGGTCCTTTGTAGAGCGGCACGTGGTCCGTGAGCGGCCCTTCCGAAATGACCACACCGGCGGCGTGGGTCGAGGCGTGTCGGGCCAGCCCTTCGAGGGAGCGGGCGATGCCCATCAACTCCTTGACCCGCTGGTCGGTCTCGATGAGATCGCGCAGTATCGGTTCTTGATCGAGCGCCTGCTGGAGCGTGATGTTGAGCTGATTCGGTACGAGCTTGGCCACCCGATCGACTTCGGCATAGGGAATTTCCAGCACACGGCCCACATCCCGGATCGCGGCTCTCGCCCCAAGCGTCCCGAACGTAATGATCTGGGCTACATGGTCCTTGCCGTATTTGTCGATCACATAGTTGATGACCTCGCCCCGGCGTTCCATGCAGAAGTCCATGTCGATATCGGGGAGGGACACGCGCTCGGGATTCAGGAACCGTTCGAACAAGAGCGTGTAGACGAGGGGGTCAAGGTCCGTGATGCGCAGCGCATAGGCGACGAGACTCCCGGCGGCGGAACCTCGCCCCGGTCCGACCGGAATTTTGCGCGAGCGGGCAAACTTGATGATGTCCCACACGATGAGGAAATAGCCGGCAAACCCCATCGAACAGATGATCGTCAGCTCTTCACGCAGGCGAAGCTCATAGATGGCCGGCAGGATCTGGCTGGATCTTTCTTGTAGCCTGGCCGCCAATCCCTCCAGCGCCAGGCGCTCCAGATAGGTTTCCCGCGTAAAGCCTTCCGGCACGTGGTATTGCGGGAGATGTGTCTTGTTCAGCACCAGTTGGAGGTCGCAGTTGTCCGCGATCCGGCAGGTATTCGCCACGGCATTGGGGAACTCAATAAAGGCGGCCGAGACTTCTTCTGTCGATTTGACATACAGCTGATCCGTATCGAACTTCATGCGATTCGGGTCGCTGATCGTCTTGCCTGTTTGCAGACACAGCATCAGTTCATGCGGGCGGTAATCTTCTTTCTTGAGATAATGGCAATCGTTGGTGCCGGCCAGCGGAATGTCCATTTTCTTGGCGATCTCGAGCAGGCCGCTATTCGCCACCCGCTGATGGTCCAACCCGTTTGCCTGCACTTCGAGGTAAAAGTGTTCCTTTCCGAAAATTTCCTGAAACTCCCCGGCCACAGCCATGGCGCCCGCCATATCCTTCTGACCGATCAGGTAGGGGATCTCACCGCTCAAACAGCCGGATAGAGCAATAAGTCCTTCGTGATGAGCTTTGATAATTTCCTTATCCATTCGAGGCTTATAATAGAAACCCTCAAGATATGCTTTACTGACCAGGTTGATCAGATTCTGATAGCCGGTCAGATTTCTGGCCAAGAGGATCAAGTGATAGTAGTCGTTATGGGCCAGGCCGCTTTCTTTGGCGGCTAAACGGCTACCGGGCGCCATGTAGGCTTCGCAGCCGATGATGGGTTTGATCCCTGCCTCTTGAGCCTTGCGGTAGAACTCTATGGCCCCAAACATGTTGCCATGGTCGGTTATCGCCACAGCCGGCTGGCCGAAAGACTTAATTTGTTGGACCAGCGGTTCGATTTGATTGGCGCCGTCGAGCAGGCTGAATTGGGTATGAAGATGAAGATGCACAAAGGACGAAGCCATGGGAGGATTCTAGGAGTGCGGGGAAGGGGAAGTCAAACGAGAGAAGGGAGGGTGACCTGTTGATCTCCTATGCTCGTGCAACGCGCATGTCTTGCTTGTCTCGCTCACGCTTGCGCAGGAGTGACCGGACGATTGAGAGCTGTCATAATAACGCGGATCAAGGAACGCGCTAGATAGAAATAAGGAATCCCATGCGAATATTGTTGGTTGAAGACGATCTGAACCTTGCGCAGTTCGTCCGCAAAGGGTTGAAGGAAGAACAGTACGCGGTGGACTTTGCCGCCGATGGCGAAGAAGGGTTGGCGTTAGCCTTGGGGAATCCCTACGATCTCTTGATCCTCGATATCATGTTGCCCAAACTTGATGGCCTCACGCTCTGCCGCCTTGTTCGAGCCAAGGGTAACATGACTCCAGTCTTGCTGTTGACCGCGCGCAATACCCTGGAGGCCAAGATTTCAGGTTTCGATACCGGTGCGGACCAATTCCTACCGAAGCCGTTCGCCTTTGCAGAGCTGCTGGCTCGAATCCGTGCCTTGCTGCGACGAGGAGGACCGCAACAACTCATCCGCCTGAAAGCGGCAGACTTAGAGCTGGATCCTGCTTCTCACCGGGTGTGGAGGGCTGGGCAAGAAATCCCTCTGACGAATAAAGAATATGCACTGCTTGAGTTCCTCTTGCGAAATAAGAATAGGGTATTGACGCGGACGGCGATCATTGAACATGTGTGGGACATCAGCTATGACCCTATGACGCACATCGTGGATGCCCATATTCGGGCTCTGCGCGCGAAGGTCGACCGAGATTTTTCACCCCAGATGATTACCACCGTACGCGGCGCCGGGTACATGTTGGAGGATCCGGAATCGGTCCCATGAAGTCGCTTAGGCATTTGATCCGCCAGTCTGCGCTCACGTTGATGGCAGGACTCCTTTTGGTCTTTTCTGTTCTGACCTATGCTGGAGGCGATGCCTTATTGCACCGCTTTGTGGATGGCCGGCTGTTCGGGTTAGCCGAGACAATGGCCAAGATCGTTGAGCAACACCCCGACATTATCGAGAATTCCAGCAAGGATTATGCGACTCCAGCCGAGGTGATCCGAGGCAAGAAGAATGAGCGCGAGGTTACCCATTCTGTTCGGATCTTCTCCCCGGATGGCCGACTGGTCTGGAATAGTCCCAACGCAGTGGCACAGGCGCCGGTTCCCAATCGCGTCCTCGAACAAGTCCGCCTTGGGGACAGCCTGTATGAAACCGTTGAGTCGTTGGATGGCAAGTCTGTACGACAGCTATTTGTTCCAATTCCCCGGCAAGGCCCGGTACAGTACATTCTGCAGGCCGAGGCATCACTGCGCCTGTATCGGGAGACACTTATTGGTCTCGTAATCCTACTGACTCTTGGATCCGGGGCCATCCTTCTCGTTGCCTGGATAGGCAGCGGGTGGCTGGCCAAGAAAGTGATGACTCCGATCGAGGTCTTGAGTACCGGCGCTGAAACGATTTCTGAAGCAGACCTGGGAAAACGATTAACTTTGGATTCACCTTATAAGGAATTCCGTCGACTCACCCATTCGTTCAACTCCGTGATGGACCGGTTCCAACGGAGCGGCGAAACTCAGCGGAGGTTTTTAGACATTGCCGCCCACGAAATGAAGACCCCCTTGACCATCCTGCAGGGCAACCTGGATGTCGCACTCTTGAAAGCCAGAACCACGGAAGAATATCGCGAAGCCCTCCTCAACAATCTTGAGCAGGTAGGGCGGCTCATTGCCCTGACTCGTTCTTTGTTGACCCTTGCGAATTTCACAAGCGGCAAGCCTCCCGTTCACCTCGTGCCACTCGCTCTGGAACCGATGATTCAAGATCTGGTGGATGAACTAACCCTGCTCGCCGATGACCGCCGAATCACCTTGTCGTTTGAAATCCAATCGGTTCCTCCAATCCTGGGCGATGCGCAGTGGCTCAAGCAGGCGCTGATCAATCTGCTCGACAATGCGCTTCACTACACACCGTCCGGTGGAGCAGTGACAATCCGCATGGAGACGGTCGGGGGAGAGGTCGCTGTAGCGGTTGAAGACACGGGCCATGGGATCGAGCCCGAGCATCTTCCTCATCTCTTCGAGCGGTTTTATCGAACCGATTGGGCAAGAGCGAAGGATGCCGGTGGCACCGGACTTGGGCTGCCCATCGTAAAAGAAATCGCGGAGGCACACGGCGGAACAGTTTCAGTCACCAGTCATGTCGACAAGGGCTCGATTTTTACTCTCCATTTACCAGCCTCGAGGGCCCAGACGATTCCTGCATAGTTTGTCAGTGGGTCCTGGTGGGTCCTGGGGTCATTGCTTGACTTTGCACCTCTGAAATCCATGCCACGACGATCCCGCGAGAAGGATTTAGGCCATCACAATAAAATGTGACACGGAGCGTTCCACCCCCTATGGATTCAACGTGCGGGTCGCATGCTGCGTAATGTTGTACAAATTCATGCAATGACCCCAGGGCTCGCAACCTGACCCCATGGCTCGCAACCGCTCCACCCTGTGTGCTGAGGTCGACCGCTTACTATCATCTCCAAAAGAAATAAACGGGGAAACTCTGCCTTTTTCGGCACGGTATCCCCGCTTGTACTGATGTCCTCGCGGGGAGTAGGCTATGCCCACTGGTTGTTCCACTAGTTGGAGGCTCGCCATGGGGGTTATCTTCCTCATCCTCCGCCTGCCTCTCTCCGTCCACGCCGAAGATCTCGGAGAGCTAAGCGCGAATCCGTTTAATCCTGATTCCACGTCCAATCCCTTCAGCGCCTGGAATCCATACAATCCCAGCAGTCCCACGAATCCCTGTGGTCATGTTAGTACAGCGGTCAGTCTAGACATACACGCGGCGGCTTAAAGAATGGGGCAAACAGATCAGGCAAAACAAATCTTAGCAAGGAGGAATGAGCTATGCGTTACGTCAGTGTCATAAGTACAGTCGTTGCCGCGCTCGCCTTTGTTGCAACAGCAAGTGCTGGGCCGATTGAAGACAAGGTACAAGGGACGGGTGGAGACGTTAACGTAGCGATCGATATCAGCGAGAAGGCCTTTCACGTCACAAAGGGAGGGACAGATCGTGGGTTTACTCTTGTGGCAGGGATGCCAACGGTCATTCAACTTCGCAACCGGGATCTCGTGGCGCATGAGTTTATGTCCACACTGTTCCGCGATGTCCCGTTCCGCATTTCGGGCAACGCCACCTTGGTCAAGACCACACGAGCCACCGGAGTTCGCGTCGATCCAGGGCAAACGGTGACTCTTGAGTTTAACGCCCCCGTGGCGAAGGCGGACCAATATGGCGGTACGGAATCGAGCTATGATGTCTTCTGGTGCAATGTCCATGGGAAGGAGCATGGACAAAAAATGCGCGGGGAATTGCTGATCATAGAGACCGTGGGTGAGATCGGCGGTTGATAATGTGATGACGGCTCAAGTCGCCTGACGCCGGGTCGTCCGATCGATCCGAGCGGCTCGATTTCCTTCACGCTTCCCATTGCCTCGTCGATCCCTCTGGTGAACCTCAGAGGGAAACATCGTGCTCTATGATCGACCTGTTCTCTGAAAGGGAGGGGCCGGTACAATGCAGTGGCTAAGACAAACCAGAGGCCGGCTCTTCACTACGGAGTGCGTTTGTGAAAAACATGAAGGGGCGAAACAGTGCTGTCACGATTATCATTGACAGCATTCGCTATCCCGCTTGCCCTCGCGCTAGGGATTGGCGAAATCAGTTCGGCCGAGGAGTCGCTGTATGACCCCGATGTGATCCTTGTGATGAAGGACAAATACTTTCACGTGATCAAAGGGACACAGCCAGGGAACCCTCTGCCGAATCCCGCCTTCTCGTTACCAGTCGGGATGGACATCGTCATTCAGCTTCGCAATGAGGACAATGTGGCGCACGAGTTCGTCTCGCCATTGCTCCTCAAGGCGGAAGACCTTCAGCTCTCAGGCCGGGCTACCCTCGTGTATACCATCACCGCCGTCGGGGTTCGGGTTGAGCCGAAAGATAGCGTGACGCTTCGCTTCGACATCCCTGACGCCGGCTTTGATCAGTTTCATTTTTGGTGCAATATCCATGGGAAGTTTGTCGATGACAGCATGCGCGGGGAAATCTTTATCCTGCGCGCGAAACCATCATCCCAGTAACCGGACTTCGAGACGTGTGAGGGCCTATTGGTAGAATCGAGGAAGTCAGGAGACGCGACAGAGATGGGCGGTTAGAGATGCCATGACCACGATGACGAGGTACTCTCTCTGAAGCAGGTTCTGCCTCAGAGAGTTGATTAAGAGGTTTGCCATGATCGAGAGAATAGCGGGACGGATCCTTGGCGGACTCTGCGCCATCATGCTCGCCGGTGTCACAGTGGATGTCGCGCAGGCGGGAGAAACGGCGGGAATTCCACCGGCAGTGGTGGCAGAGTACATTCATGCGGTCATTCAGGCCGATCGGACCATCTATTCCACCCATGTCGTGGAGAGGCTGCAGGATCTCAAGATCCCTGTGGCGGTGGAAGAATGGAAAGCGAGAGGGACGTTGCCTCTTCCGGCTCAAATGCTACAGATGGCTGGTCAAGAGATTCAGGGGCTCGGACTCGGGCTTCGTGTCCGGTTAGCCAGCCTGGGGCCAATTTACAAAAAAAACGGGCCTGCGGATCAGTTCGAACGCGCGGGGCTGGAAGCGGTGGCAAAGAATCCCCGGAAGCCCTATACGGGAATCATTACCGAAGGTGACAAACATTATTTCAAGGCGATATTTGCGGATCGGGCCGTCTCCATGGCCTGTGTCGCGTGCCATAACAGCCATGAGCTGAGCACAAAGCGAGACTACAAGCTCTACGATGTGATGGGAGGGATTATCATTTCATTTCCCATCCAATAAGGCCATATCGCCCCTACGATCCGCAGGGGCCTGGAGAAAAATGCTCTGGAACCATCGTTCATCCCCAAGACATTTCAGCATGATGAAGAAATCTTCATAATTCCTTCATGAATCGATCATGTGCCAGGGCTAAAATCACCACCAAATAAACGGCTGAGATGACAGCATATTTATGGCATTGCGTCAGATTCGCAAGAGGTAAGAGGGAGCAAATCTTTCTCCATTAAGAGTTTAGAAATATCACATGGGCTCGCTAGAAGCCCTCAACTCATAGGAGGTGTGACCCATGTTTGTGTCACGGAGGCAGTTTTTAAAAGTCACGGCCGGAACGGTCGCCGCGGTGGCTGTTGTGGACCACGTGCTGGCGTTGACCGCGCTTCAGCCGGTCATTGAGGTCGGGAACCCGTTGGGCGACTATCCGGATCGGTCCTGGGAACGGGTCTATCACGACCAATACCGCTACGATTCCTCCTTTACG
>JBQTIO010000179.1:0-1694 GCA_052388075.1 Nitrospiraceae bacterium | reverse complement strand
CGGAGGCTCCCCATGTGGATGGGCTGGCGGCGTCCTTCCAATCCGCTTCGCCATTCCCATATCGGCCACGGATTCGGGCATGCGATCGTTACAGGATGACTTCGCAGGGTTGCAGGAACACTTTGAGCGGGATCTCAAGGCCACGGTAGCCGTGCACATGCCTGGCATGAATTTCCTTCACGGCGTTCACCACCTGTGTCATGTGAATGTGCTCATCTTCGAGCGCGACCATGAACAACGTATTGCGATCGGTCGAGCCGCCGGTCCCGGAGACCGTCCCAGTGTGACCACTGCCTCCCACGCCCTTAATCACCGTGTAGCCCTTGATCCCCAGGTTCTTGAACAGGGCGAAAATCTCCTCTTCAAGCTTCTCCCCACAGACAATGTTGAGCATCTTCATGATCGTGCTCCTGGACCGTTGTTCTTTTTGGTCGGTCGGTCCTTGATAGGGTGGTTGTCCTGCCAGGCCTCTGAACCTTTCGGTCATCGTCGGCGGTTTCTCCACTCCCACGGCGGCACGCGACGAGGATCGACCCACCAGTCTGTACGCTCAGCTCCGGCTAAGTTTACCAACCCAGAGAGGCTCTTGTCCTGTGAGGGGAGAACACAACGGGGAGATGCTCCATGTCTGGGGAATAAAACGGGGGCAGCTCAGGAGTCTTTTTCTGAACCTCGCGCCGAGGCGTTTGTGCTTTCTTGATCCATCTGTCTGCTGCTGGCACTGACCTCATGCCCGGGGGGGGGAAGGCAATGCCCCATCGGAGTTGGGATCAGGTGTTGCCCGCACACATTCGGGGGCTAGCCTCCCGTCCGGCCCGCCCCTTTCGCATTGCGCGATCGGTCGCCTTGCACAGTCACTACTAAAACTGGTAGTATCGCTGCCTGATGGGCAATCGAGATGGGCCTGCATCTGCTCCTGTTTACAAGGTCATTTTTTATCGGACGGCACAGGGGACCGAGCCGGTGAGGGAATGGCTGCAGTCGTTAGATAAACGTGAGCGGCTTCAGCTCGGTCAGGCCATTCAAGTGCTGCAAATGAACGGGCCCTCGCTGCCAATGCCGCATGCACGTCCGCTGAGCGGAGGACTCTTTGAGCTACGAGAGAGAATTGGCACGGTCCGCTATCGGATCTTCTATATGTTCGACGGTGGATGAATGGTGGTCCTCCTGCATGCGGCGACGAAGGATCAGCGCGTGAGCAAAGACGATGTGGTGCTTGCCCGGAGACGATTGCAGGACTATTTGGAGAGGAGGTCAGCGAGATGAAGGCCAGAAAGGCATCCAAGGCCGCGGGAAGTTCTTTTGATAGCTGGCTGGCGGAGCAAGGGGCAGCGTTCAAGGCCGAGGTCATCGCCGGAGCGATGAAACGCCAATTCGTCATGAAACTTCGGGCGCTGATGAAGACTCAAGGCATCGGCGTGAACGCGCTGCAGAAGATGTTGGAGACCGGGCCGTCTCAGGTTCAGCGTCTCTTGGACCCTGAAGACGTCGGGATTTCTTTGAAGTCCATTGCCAAGCTGCTGGCCGTCGTCGGCGCGGAGGGACACATTGCCGTTGAACGAAAACAGGTGAAGAAGAAGGTTGCCTGAGGGGAAGAACATCGTGTCAGAAACCAATCACTCGTGAATGCGAATCAAGGAGTCAGACACTATTGTTACGTGGCTTGCGCTGATCTCCACGCGGGGAGTAGGCTG
>JBQTIO010000178.1:0-1861 GCA_052388075.1 Nitrospiraceae bacterium | reverse complement strand
ATAAGGCGTTCGACGATTTGCACAATCAGTTTCATGCTCTTCACAGCTCCTTTTGCGACGTGACTGAAGCTCAGGCCAAGCAACCTGAGTACGCCCTCGCCTATACCCACAACAAGGAACTGTGGGCCATCTTCAAGCGGCTGTGGCACTTCAAGGATCAACAGCCTCAGCGAGATCAGCATCTCGATCTCCTCACCGAGGAGTTGAAAGAACTCCGCGATACTTTGCGGACCATCAGGTAGCTCCACCGTCGCTCGCTCGGGCTGTTCGGGAGGGGAAAAGCCATGCCACAACAGACCGCGCAACAGGTCGTCGAAGCCCAGCGCCAGGATTGGAACCGAGTCGCCGGCGGCTGGGAGAAATGGGATCGATTCTTCGACGAGCAGATGGCGTTTCTCAATCACCGGTTGGTCGCCGACGCCCGGCTACGCTCAGGCCTCCGGGTACTGGATCTGGGATCGGGAACCGGGTATCCGGCATTGCTCGCAGCCCAAACGGTCGGCTCGGGCGGCACCGTCATCGGGATCGATCTGGCCGAACAGATGCTCAAGACTGCACAGCGAAAAGCGTCGTCGCTCCGACTCTCCAATGTTACGTTTCGCACGGGTGACGTCACGACGTTACCGTTCGAAGCCGCTTCGTTCGATGCCATCACCAGCCGGTTCTGTCTCATGTTTCTCCCGGACATTCCCAGCGCAGCCGCCGAGATCGCTAGAGTTCTGAAACCGGGAGGCTGGCTGTCCGCTGCCGTCTGGTCGGCACCGGACAAGAATCCCTATCTCAAGATTCCCATGGATATGATCAAGCAATTCATCGAGCTGCCGCCGCCGGATCCGACCGCGCCGGGGATTTTCCGTTTGGCAAAGTCTGGCGAGCTCGCCGGCATGTTGCAACAAGGTGGATTTACCGACATCGAAGAACAAGAGTTCCTCGGCGACGTGCGATTTGCGGCAGCGGACGAATATTTCTCCAGCCTCATGGATATCGCCGCGCCGATTCAGAACTTATGGGCCAAGTTAAGTGCTACGCAACAGACAGAGGCCAAACAGCGCATTACTCAAACAGCCGGGCAGCATCGGAAAGGATCAGTCGTGGCATTGCCGATCGCCGTGCGGATGGTCGCGGCGCGCAAGCCCATCGGATGATCCGATGCCGACGAAGTACGACGGTTTCAAAGACTTCGTGCTGGACCAGCTCACCGACCTCCGCGGCCTGGTGTGCCGCGCCATGTTCGGCGGCTACGGCCTCTATCAGGGCACCACATTCTTCGGCATCATCCACAAAGGGCGACTATACTTCAAAGTAACACCGACGACTGCGACCACGTACAAAAAGCAGGGCATGAAGCCGTTCCGCCCCAATTCTAAACAAACGCTCAAATCGTTCTACGAAGTCCCGGTCGAAATCATCGAAGACACTGAACAGTTGGCCGATTGGGCTGAGCAGTCCGTGAAGGGGTAACCGCCCATGTCCAGCATTCTTTGGACCGTCGGCCATTCGACAAGGCCAATTGACCAGTTCATCAATCTACTGAAGGCCCACCACATCGAGAGACTGGTGGATGTTCGGACCGTTCCACGCTCCCGGCACAATCCTCAGTTCAATACGGACACGTTGGCCAAGAGCTTGGCTGAAGCTGGCCTCAGCTATCAGCACTCCTCCACACTCGGTGGATTGCGCAAAGCCAAGAAAGATTCGATCAACCTCGGCTGGCGGAACGAGAGCTTTCGCGGCTACGCCGATTACATGCAGACCGACGAATTCTGGAGCGCAGTAGACGAGCTGATGGCCTATGGCAAGGACAAGAACACGGCCATCATGTGCGCCGAAGCCGTCCCCTGGCGGTGCCATCGCTCCTTGA
>JBQTIO010000177.1:0-6768 GCA_052388075.1 Nitrospiraceae bacterium | reverse complement strand
TGTGTCGTGGGAAGCGGACGTGAAGGCCTAGGTTAAGGCTGAGGTCAGGGTGCAGTAAGGAGGCGTGACGATCAACGTGTCCCGTCCGCGGACGGCACTTCTGCCAGGCAGAGCACGCTATAGCCCGTAAACATGCCGATTTCCAGCACCCGCTCGGCGCCCACAAGCTGGGCCATCATTTTGAGGAAGGCCCCTTCCAACGGTCCCACCAGCATCTGCGCATACTCCATGGTGCGCTGGGTCTCCTCCCGAAGGGCCCGGCGGACCGCTGATTCCGTCATGGAATAAGCCTGGGCATAGGCTTCGATATCCGGCGGTACAAGCCTGTTCATGGTTTACCCGTTCGACAGTTTGAAAAATCCCGGCACCGTTGCGTAGACTGACAGAAGACCGTCCGGGCCTGTTCCCCGGGAACCTAGCATAGCCGGGAGGAGACCACGCTTGAAGACTATCACCACCCTGGCCTCCCTGACGACGAGACTGCTGGAAATCCAGCGCATCAATAGCGCCGCATCCGTGCTGTCCTGGGATCAGGAAACCTACATGCCGGCAGGCGGTGGGGAGGCGCGAGCCGAACAAATCGCCGTGCTCCAGGGATTGGCGCACCAGAAGTTGGTATCCCCGGACATGGAGAAGATCCTGTCGCAATGGATCGACCCTGCCACCGGTCAACCATTCGAGCAGCCGGGAGACGGGTGGGATGAATCGTCGCGATCGCTGCTGCGGGAGCTCTGGCGGGATTACAGTCGAGCCAGGAAACTGCCGTCCGATTTCGTGATCACGCTGAGTCGCGAATGTTCGCTCGCGCAACAGGTCTGGGCGGAGGCTAAGGAACAGAACAAGTTTGCCATGTTTCTCCCGAATCTCCGCACCGTGCTGGCGCTCAAACGCGAAGAAGCCCGGTATCTCGGTTACCAGGATTCCCCCTATAACGCGCTTCTGGACGTCTATGAGCCAGACTCCACGATCGCCGCGCTTCGGCCGGTTTTCGCCCGGCTGAAATCCCGACTCGTCCCGCTGCTCAAGCGGATCACCCAGAGCAGGGTTCGGGTCGACGACGGGATTCTGCACCATTCGTACGACCAGGCCCGGCAACTGGAGTTCGGACGGCTGGTCCTGATCGCCATGGGTTACGACTTCGAACGGGGACGCCTGGATCTCTCGGCCCATCCCTTTACGACGTCGTTTCACCCGACCGACGTGCGCGTCACGACCCGGGTGCACGAACACGAACTGCAATCCTGCCTCTTCAGCTGCATCCACGAGGGAGGACATGGCCTCTACGACCAGGGGCTTGATCAGCGGCATTTCGGCACCCCGCTGGGCGACGCAGTCTCTCTCGGCATTCATGAGAGCCAGTCGCGCCTCTGGGAAAACTGCGTCGGGCGCTCTCGGGCCTTTTGGCGGTTCTTTTATCCGATACTGCAGCAGACCTTTCACCATCAGCTGCGCGACGTGGACGCCGAGCAGTTCTACGCCGCCATTAACTGCGTGAAGCCGTCCCTGATACGCGTCGAGGCCGACGAGCTGACGTACAATCTCCACATCATGCTCCGGTTCGAGATCGAGCAGGGCCTTGTGGAAGGCAATACCGAGCCCGAAGATCTCCCCGCAACTTGGAACCAGAAGATGGAGGAGTACCTGGGAATTACGCCCAAGTCGGATGCGGAGGGTGTGCTGCAGGACGTCCATTGGTCACTCGGGGCCTTCGGCTACTTCCCCACATACACTTTGGGCAATCTCTACGCCGTGCAATTCTTCGAACAAGCCAAACTGGAGATCCCTCACCTGGAGGATGAAATCGCGGCCGGGCAGTTGATGGTGCTCCGGCGATGGCTGGGCCAGAAAATCCACCGCTGGGGCCGCATGTTCACGCCGGACCACCTTGCCCAGCGCGTGACGGGCACCAGTCTGAGTCCGGAGCCGTTTCTCGCGTATGCGGAGAAAAAATACGGCGAGATTTACCAGCTCTGAGCATCCGGTGGCACAGGGCTGTCATAGCCCATCGCTGCATTCAGCTTCGCCAACATCGCCGGCGCAAGCAGGAACTCGGCCTGCACCTCGATCCGATGAGGCACGAGAAGCGTGCTGTGAAAAACGATATCCCGAATAGGAATCTTGAATTCCGGTTGTTGAGGGGTGCTCAGCTCGACGGCCTCGACAGACTGGGTAATTACGCCGCTATCCTGCGGCCCATAGGTCGCGACGACCGCGTCGATGATCGCCTTGACCTTCTCATTGGCCTCCACCCCTTCGATCGCCTTCAGCAGCAGGGGAATCACCTCTTCCTTCGCCTGACCGGATAACGTAAAGTTTTCGACCCTCCCCTTGCGGCGAAGCGACGTGAGATCGTTATCCAGCTCCGTACTGAACGCTCCGTAGGCAAACCGGAAAAATCCGAAGTGAAATCCCCTGCAGCCCTTCCCGAAGGTCTGCAGTTCGCAGAGAAAACACAGCTGCTGCAACTTCACATCGCTCAGCAGCCCGTGCGGTTCGGCCAGATGCAGCACGTACAGGAGGAGCGCTCGATCGACGGTGAGCTGACTGGGTGTCCGCATGCGTGCCTCCGGGCAAATCGGGCAGCGAGCGCACTATAGACAGCCCC
This sequence comes from Nitrospiraceae bacterium, assembly GCA_052388075.1. GTDB lineage: Bacteria > Nitrospirota > Nitrospiria > Nitrospirales > Nitrospiraceae > Nitrospira_D. The sequence goes on along the minus strand of JBQTIO010000177.1, from coordinate 4,163 downwards.
ATACTGATCGTCAAACCCGAGTTCGAGCCAGCTTCGCCCCCACACACTTGACCACGTATCAGGTTTCGTCTTTAATGGGATACCCAATCCGGATTACATTGGTCACCATGTCCAAGCATGCCAGCGAAATGGGGGTATTGAAGGAGCATCTCGGGAAACACCAGCTGAAGTTCACCCGCCAGCGTGAACTGATCCTCGATGCCTTCCTCAAGCAGGAACACATCACCGCGGAAGACCTCTATCACCAGCTCGCGCGAAAAGACCCGCACCTGGGATTGGCCACGATTTACCGCACGCTCAATCTGTTTTGCGAGGCCGGTCTGGCGCAGGCCCGACATTTCGGCACCCAGACCCAGTACGACAATGTGTCCCACAAAGGCCACCACGACCACCTCATCTGCACCGGCTGCGGGAAGATCGTCGAGTTCGAAAACTGCGACATCGAGCGTCTCCAGGAAGAGGTGGCCGCCCGCAACGGCTTCACGATCCAGACCCACCGCCTCGAACTCTACGGACTCTGCTCCCGCTGCCGTCATTGACCCCTGGGATTTTTTCTGGTATTCTTTTTGAGAGGATTTATCAATTTCAATTACCTGAAGGACCGGTCTGTGTACGGCTTGGTTCGGCGTCTCACTCCTCCGCGGTATTCCGCATGGCAACTCGTGGGGTTGCGTTTTTCGATCGGATCGCTGCTCGCGCTCGCCTGGCTGCTCGCGGCAATGCCGGCCCCCGCCGCCGACAAGCTGACCGTCTATTCAGGACGCGCCGAACGCCTGATCAAGCCGGTCCTCGATGCCTTCACGGCTTCGACGGGCATTCACATCGAGTTGCTCTCCTCCGGCACCACCGAATTGGTGAACAGGCTGAAGGCAGAGGGGGACCGCAGTCCAGCCGATGTCCTGATTACCAACGATGCCGGTAGCTTGGAAATCGCCCGCGCTGCAGGGCTCATGCGCCCGTTGAACATGCGAGAAATTGATCGTGCCATCCCGCCCCAATTCCGTGCGGCGGACAATAGCTGGGTCGGTTTATCCGGCCGCTTCTGGATCATTGTCTACAACACGACCCTGGTCAAGCCGGATCAGGTCCGATCCCTGCTCGATCTGGCCGATCCAAAATGGAAAGACAAGATTGCCATCCCGAACTCCGGGAGCGAATACTTGCAGGCGGGTATCTCGGTGGTCCGCGCGAGCATCGGCGACGATCGCACCAAAGCATTTCTCCAGGGTCTACGGGACAACGCCGGAACGCAGGTCTATCAGAAGAGCTCGCAAATCGTGGACGCGGTGGCGAAGGGTCAGGTCGCGATGGGTGTCGTGAACCACTACTACGTATATCGGCACCTTGCCACGCAACCAACGGCACCGCTCGCGGTTCTGATGCCGGATCAACAGGAAGGAGGCATGGGCGCGATTATGAACGTAGCAGGCATTGGGGTCCTCAAACATACCCCCCGCATCGAGACTGCTAAATTACTCGTCGAGTTCCTCGTGGCGCAGGTTGGCCAGAAGATGTTCGCCGACCTCGATAAGGAATACCCCCTCCATCCGGAAGTGAAGGCCGATCCCGCGCTCATCGAGCGGAAAAACTTTCGCGCGGCCTTGGTCCCTTTGGCCAAACTCGCCGAACTGCGCGAGCCCACGCTGTTGCTCATCGAACAAGCAGGGCTCCGGTAACGGACGAGCCTGCTTGTGACCACTTTACGTCAACATTTCCTTTCACCTCTGCAGCTGGTCGCGTTGGCCAGTGCCGCACTGATCCTGTTGCCGTTCGGCTATGTGACCACCCTGGCTTTGTCAGCCGATCTGGCTGTATGGCAGCGTCTTTGGGCCACTCGTATCCCTGAGCTGCTGATCAATACCATATCCTTGGCTGGTGCGGTGGCCGTCCTCGCGCTCGTGCTGGGAGTATCGACCGCCTGGATGGTGACGCGCTTCGATTTTTGCGGGCGCTGGCTCTGGGAAATAGTCCTGGTGTTGCCGCTGGCCATGCCGACCTACGTGTTAGCGTACGTCTACAATTATCTCTTGGGGTTCGGTGGACCGGTAGAACATCTCTGGCAGATGGTCGCAGGACCTCAAGCCAGAATCTCCTCTCCCCAAAGTTTCTGGGGCGCGACGCTCGTCATGGCCCTGGACACCTTTCCTTTCGTGTATCTTCTCACCCGCAGCGCACTCTTGAGTCTGAACGTATCGTTCGAAGAAGTGGCCCGTACCTGTGGAGCCTCTCACCTTCAGACGATACGACGCGTAACCCTGCCGCTGCTGCGACCGTCCATCGTCGCGGGCATGGCGCTCGTGATCTTGTACGTCGTGTCCGATTTCGGCGCCGTTTCCCTCTTGCGCTATCAAACACTGACCTACGCCGTCTTTCAGCAAATGACCGGACGGTCCGACAACGCGGCTGCGAGCATCCTGAGCATTTTGCTGGTCATCCTCGCTCTGGTGTTCCTGTTGGCCGAGCGATGGTTCCGCCACAAAAGTCGGTTCTACCAGACCACGGGCCGCTACCGTGTACCGCAACGAATCCGAAGTGGATGGCTCAAGACCACGGCGCTCACGACGTACCTTGCCACCATCGTGGGCGCTGCCTTCGGCGTCCCCGCCTATTTGCTCGTGCAGTGGAGTCTGACCCCGGAGGCCTTGGCGATTTTGGATGCCCGCTTCTTCGGCTTTGTATGGAACAGCGCCCTGCTGTCGGCCCTCGCCGCCACGGCCGGAGTCCTGGTTGGGCTTCCGCTGGCCTATCTTGCAAGCCGAAGACCGACCTGGCTGAATATCGGCTGCCTGCAAGCGGCCTACGCCGGCTATGTGCTCCCTGGACCGGTCGCCGCTCTCGCCGTGTTGGTCTTCGTTCTCAAGCTGATGCCGTTCTTCTACGGCACCGCTGTCGTGTTGGTCGTCGCGTATGTGCTGCATTTCCTCCCTGTCGGACTACAATCGCTCGAACCAGCGTTGCAGCAGATCACTCCCAATCTGGAGGAAGTGGCCCGCACGCTGAGGCTCGGCGTTCAGGAGACCTGGCGGCGCGTGACGCTTCCTCTGATTCGCAATGGCTTTATCGTGGCCTGGGTCTTGATGTTTTTGCAGACGATGAAGGAACTCCCCGCCACGTTGCTTCTGCGACCGGTGGGCTTCGATACGCTGGCGATCCGCGTGTGGCTTGAAGCGAGCGAAGAATACTATCAACTGGCCGCTCCGTCCGCGCTGCTGATCGTCCTCGTGGGTTTGCCGGCCCTGGTTCTGCTGCTCTCACGCGATTGGCGGGGGGCGTAGGAACGAGATGGCTATGGAATCACACGGGACGCATGTGGAAGCTGACCGGCTCGAGGGCCAAGTCAATCTCTACACGCCTACGTCTTTCATCTTAGAACTTCGCTCGGTGTCCTGCGCCTACGATTCGCATCGGCCGGCAGTCCGTGATATCTCGTTTTCGGCACGGGAAGGAGAAATCCTCTGCCTGCTCGGGCCGTCGGGATGCGGCAAGACGACCATTCTTCGGGCCATCGCGGGCTTCGAGCCGGTCCAGTCCGGAGAGATTTTCCTCTCCGGTCGACGCGTCTCGTCTTCCTCCGAGACGATTCCGACTGAAGAGCGGCATGTCGGCATGGTCTTCCAGGAATATGCTCTGTTTCCCCATCTGCGCGTCGCCGACAACATTGCCTTCGGCCTCCGCCACCTGTCACGGCCTGAGCGCAGATGCCAGGTCCAAGAGATGCTGAGACTCACCGGCCTGGATGGGTTCGAGCGACGCTACCCGCACGAATTGTCCGGCGGGCAACAACAACGAGTGGCGCTGTCACGGGCATTGGTACAGAACCCGGTCGTGCTCTTGCTGGATGAACCGTTCAGTAATCTGGATCCCGATATGGCCGGGCGCATGCGGCAAGAAATCCATGGGCTCTTACGCCGAATGAAGACGACCACTATTTTGGTGACTCACGATCATGACGAAGCCTTCGCCATGGCGGATCGAATTGCGGTATTGAACCAGGGCGTGCTCGAACAGTTGGACTCGCCGGAATCAATCTATCATCTGCCGGCCACCCCGTTCGTGGCCGACTTTGTAGGGCAAGCCGATTTCGTTCCGGGACGGATCCAAGAAGGCATGGTTCACACGGAACTGGGAGAGTTTCCCAACACGCTGAGCGACGCGGACGGGAC
>JBQTIO010000176.1:0-30191 GCA_052388075.1 Nitrospiraceae bacterium | reverse complement strand
GGGGCCCTGGCATCGTCGAAAATGCACGGCGGCCCGTGAGGGCCGCCGGAAGACTTGCGGATTCGAACTGGCGGATCAGCTGGCTGCCTGACCGACTGCACTATGCATGTGCGTTTCGACGGCCTTTGGCGCCGCCGGCGCATACCTTGCGCACCCGAACAGAATGGCCGCGACACCCAAATAAGCGAGGGCGACAACCGGCGATTGCCCAACGCCGATCGCTTCGCCATGCATGAATCCGAAGAACGTGAAGCCGGCACCGACCAAGGCGAACAGGGCTGCCCTGGAAAATGATCGGTCGATCACGAAGACGGCGATTGAAGTCAGCACCAGTCCGCCGAGGATGGCGCCCCCGCCGATCACCTGCAGTCCGTGGTAGAGGATACCGACCTGACCGAGTTTGTCGAGTCCGACGGCTGCGACATTGGTGCCGGCGGCACCCAGAGCGCCGTCGATCTGCAATTTGCCCCATGCCGCGACGTGCGGTACCAGCCCCAGAATGATGGCCGGGGCATGGCTGCGGGGTGTTTCGAGGAATGCCTGCGAGCCGATCAGCATGCCGATGTAGAGCAGGATCGGTGAGATGGCCACAACCGGAATCAACGCCATCATGACCGAAATGATGCCGAACCAGGCCAGCAGGATCACCATGATGCCGGTGGCAGCGGAATAGCCGATGCGACCGCCGATCGCTTTCCATCCGGGCTGGCCGATGTAGACGGCGAGGATGAAAGGATTGCCCATCATGCAGCCGATCAGGCTGATGATGCCGTCGGCTGTGAGCACGCGCGTGGTCGGGAAACTGTCGCCGGCTGCGGCGGCACTTTCGACGTTGTCGACGGCTTCCACCAGATCGTAGATGCCGAACGGGATGGCAGTCACCAGGATGATGCCGAGAAATTCGAAGCCGGCGAAGACGTGGCCTACTGCGGGGACCGGAACGGAAAACCCGAAATCTGAGAAAGAGCCGGCAAGCTTGTCCAGACTCATACCGCCATAGTTCAGGCCCAACGCTGTGGAGCCCCATGCGATCAACATGCCGAAGGCAATGGCCACCAGGCCCGCAGGGATGCCGCCGAAGTAACGCACGGAGCCTAGCCAGCTGACCATGATGATCGCGAAGCAGATGAGCCCGATCAGCGGCGTCATGAACATTTCCAGAGCTGGGCGCATGGAAATAAACGCGATGGAAACCCCGGCCAGCGTCCCGAGCAGTGCCGCGCGCGGCGTGACTTTGCGTATCCAGGGCCCGATGAAGCCGCCGATCATGAGCACGAAGCTCTGAACGAATACCCAGGTCAGGCCTGCTTCCCACCCCTTGATCGGATCGCCAGTTCGCAGTGCAATCGGCAGCATGATCACGAACACCACCACGAACATGTGCGGTACGCTGGTACCCGAGGGCAGCGCGGTGACGTCATTGCGCCCGGTTGCCCTGGCCAGTTGGTAGGCGAGCCATGCGTAATACATGGTACTCATGAACAGCATCAGGCCGCAGGCCGGAAGAATGCGGCCGAAGACGATGTCGTCCGGCATCTTCAGCACGAAGCGCAGGAGGCCGGTGAGGACCAGCAGGTTGACCAGGATGTTGGTGCCGAATCCGAATAAGGCGTTCCAGTCTCCGGCTACCCAGATGGCGGGCTTTTTCGCGTTCATGGTCGGCTCCTCCTCAGGTTGCGCCGCAGGCGTCTCGTCCGCGTGGTTTGCGGCATGCGTTCGGTATCGACATCACACTAGGTGCACCAACGATCGCCAGCTACCCCGGTAACATCCGGATTGCTGTTAATTCAGGCTATCGCGGATGGAACCGGACCCGGACACCGCACCATTCCGGCATTGAACAGTGGCGGTCTGCTCAAAGCCGGTGCGCGCCAGGATCGTGGGCCACCGAATGGCGCTGTGCGGAATCGCCCGGGCAGGCGCCGCACCTTCAGGATTTGCGTGTGTTGGCGAGGAGCGCAGGCCAGCCCTCTACAGGTGACAAACTCAAGCATAAGCAGGCGCACCGTGTTTTTCTCGGTGAAAGATAGTTCAGAAAGCGTCAAAATAGCAACAGCGCGTGACAGAAAAATGGATGTTCTGAGCAAGCCGGGGCTAGCTCAAGTCACCTTTTCGTGCCTGCTCATCGGCCCGGAATCCTCTCACCGGCAATTGGGACAGTCACGAAGTGGTGGAAGGCGGCGGGTGTCGCGCGCGTCTCGTCCATTGTCGAACAGGGCTAAATCATCCTGTTGGTCCTTCATCCTGACACCGTTCCGTGCGGACCGCCGACTCACCATCGTTTCGTTGTGATTGGCGAGGGCAGAGACCTTGGCTACTCCGACATTCGCCATCGCTCTGGTGCAGCCTTGCTTCTGACAGATCCTGCCAACCTCTTCGCAATGTTTGCCGAACGGTTCTCGTTTCGAGTTGGGAGGCGGCGAATCCCGCATTTTGGCGCTACACTTCATTGACGCCCCTAGCGTCGGTTGTGTATAAGGAATGCGCCGTTCACGTTGATCCTTTTCCAGGGTGATGGCTATGACGTCACGCGAATTTCATGACGGAGCAAAGGACGGGCTGGTGGCGGTTGAGCCGCTCGATCCTTCGAAAATCGCTTCGTTCGACGATCTGCTCGTCGCGATGGGCAAGACCGCCTTCGGCGGCCGGCGGCTCGGCGAAGCCTTCGAAGTGTTGTGGGCCATGATTCAGGATCCCGACTGTAAAGTTGTCATGACTCTGTCGGGCGCCATGACGATCGCCAAGATGGGCAAGATCGTCAGTATGATGGTGGATGAAGGGATGGTGCAGTGCATCGTCTCCACGGGAGCGCTGATCGCCCATGGTCTCAGTGAATCCGTCGGCAAGACGCATTATCAGCATCATTCGTCGATGAGCGACGAAGAGCTCTTCCGCAAGGGGTACAATCGCGTCTATGACACTCTTGAGATGGAAGCAAACTTGAACTATGTCGAGCATGTGGTGTCACAGACATTGAAGCGGGTCAACCACGACCGGCCACTCTCGTCGGAACTCCTCACGCGTGAATTGGGCAAGACGTTGGCGGAGGAATTCGGCGGCGAAGGGATCTTGAAAAGCGCCTACCTCAAGAAGGTGCCGGTCTACATCCCGGCCTTTACCGATTCCGAAATGGGACTGGATGTGGGGACCTGGGCCATGGCGCGCGAAATCGACCGCGCCCGCTCCCAGGCCGGCGAGCGGGGTGATCTGGCCGTCTTGAGAGCCATCCACCAGTCATGCCCGTCATTCAACCCCTATCTCGACCTCAACAGCTATGCCGATCACGTGCTCTCGGCAAAACGACTGGGCATCTTCACGATCGGCGGGGGCGTGCCGCGGAATTGGGCCCAGCAAGTCGGTCCCTATATCGAGATCGGCAACCTTCGCCTGGGCCTCAACGTGAAACCGCCCCGCTTCCACTACGGCGTCAGGATCTGTCCGGAACCGGACTACTGGGGGGGGCTCAGTGGCTGCACCTATCAGGAAGGGCTGTCGTGGGGAAAATTCGTGACGCCGAAAGACGGCGGGCGATTTGCCGAAGTGCTGAGCGATGCAACGGTGGTCTGGCCCCTCCTGATGATGGGGCTGTTGGAGCGGAAGAAAGCCGCCGCGACGCCCCGCCCATGAACAGACGTGGCACCGGACTCGGTTCAGCCCTACTCAGTTGCGCCCTCGCGTGGTCGCTCCCGCTTTGGGCCGGGGCTCCACCCGAAGGCGACGGCCGGATAAGGGGACAGGCGAACGCGCCGGTCACGCTGATCGAATATTCCGACTTTACCTGTGGTTATTGTCTGAAATTTTTCAAGGACACGTGGCCGCTCATTCAGGCCCGTTATGTCGAGACAGGGAAGCTGCGCTTTCTCTATCGAGACTATCCACGGGCGGATCAGGGTCCTGGGCTTGATGCCGCCATGGCGGCGCGTTGTGCGGGAGCCCAGGGCAAATATTGGGCGATGCACGATCGCCTGTTCGCCGAAGGGGGCCGACTCGACAAGGCCGTCTACCTCCGTCATACGACCGCGCTCGGACTCGATCAGGCCGCGTTTGACCGGTGCGTGAGAGACGGACGCTACACGAAGTTGATCTTTGAAGATCGCCAGGAGGCCAATCGCTGGGGCTTTCACGGGACGCCCGGCTTCATTCTCATGCGGACCGCCGGGGAACCGACAGAGACAGAACCAGCCGTCGCGATTCCCGGCGCATTTCCGTTCGAGATGTTCGCCGAGGAAATCGACCGGCTCCTGGCGAGCGCCCCGCGCTAGCACGATGATCGGATCCACCACGTTCGTAACAAGGTAGGAGTTATTATGTCTTCAACGCAGTCTTTCTGGCCCGTGTCCCATCGCGACGACGATTTTTGGGTTTGCATGTCCTGCCTCGGAGAAGTCTTCTATCGCAAGGTTCCCATGCCGGATTGTCCGGCCTGTCACGACGTCTCGACCTATGAAGGGTTCACCCTCGAGGCAATTCGTGATTGGGGGACAGAAGAGCTGATCGCCAAGGCTGTGGCAGCACAGCAGGCATCCGCCGCCGCTCCGCCTGCCGTGGAATCTGCTGCGCCGGTCGAAGCAGCGGAGTAATGTCGTCTCGATCCGAACGAGCATTCCTGTGCAGGAACCTCGCCCATTTTTAGTCCATGGCCTATGGAAGCAGGGCAGCCAGACGGCCCCTGTCGTCAATCCGTTCACCGGACAGGTCATCGCTGAGGTCGGACAAGCCGCAGAGTCCGACGTGGAACAGGCGATCGCCTCCACATCCGAAACGGCGGTCCCGATGGGCCGGCTCCCCGCGCATGTCCGGTACGACATCCTCCAGCAGATTGCCGCGCTCATCTATCGACGCCGGGACCAGTTTGCCTCGACGATCACCGCCGAGGCCGGCAAGCCGATCGCCGATGCAAAACGCGAAGTCGGCCGGTCGATTCAGACCTTTACGGTAGCCGCTGAAGAAGCGAAGCGGATTCCGGGGGAGGTGCTGCCACTGGATTGGACTCCGGGCTCGGAGTCCCATCTTGGGATTCTCCGCCGCTTTCCCATCGGGCCCATTCTCGGTATTACTCCCTTCAATTTTCCGCTGAATCTGGTCGCACACAAGGTGGCGCCGGCGCTCGCCGCCGGCAATTCGATCCTGATCAAGCCGGCTCCCCAAGCTCCGCTGACGGCCCTGCTGTTAGGGGAAGTCGCGCTGGAAGCCGGGTTGCCTCCTGGCGGGCTCAACGTCGTGCCGTGCGACAACGCCCTGGCCGAACGGTGTGTCACGGATCCGCGGTTCAAGCTGCTGAGTTTTACCGGCAGCGCGCCGGTCGGCTGGATGCTGAAATCCAAGTGCGGGAAGAAGAAGGTCACACTGGAACTGGGTGGCAACGCCGGTGTGGTGATCGAGCCGGATGCGGATCTCGACCTGGCGGCGCAACGTTGCGCCGCCGGAGGGTTCGGCTATGCCGGGCAGACCTGCATCTCTGTGCAGCGGATCTTTGCGCACCATGCGATCGCAGATCTCTTCACGACGAAGCTCCTGATGAACGTGGCTCGGTTGAAGGCGGGGGATCCGACCGATGACGCGACAGTCATCGGCCCGCTGATCGATCAGGCGGCGGCCCACCGCGTCGAGAACTGGATCGGCGAGGCGGTGGCCGAAGGGGCGCGGGTGTTGCTGGGCGGAAAGCGGATGGGGTCTGTCGTCGAGGCGACGGTGCTGTCCAATGTGAAGCCGGAGATGAAAGTGTCGTGCCGCGAGGTGTTCGGGCCCGTGGTCACGGTGACGCCATATCGTGATCTCAACGAGGCCATTGCGGGGATGAATCAATCGGATTTCGGGCTGCAGGCGGGAATCTTTACGCGGGATGTGAACAAGATTTTTCATGCCTTTCGTAATTTGGAAGTCGGCGCGGTGTTGGTGAATGAGATTCCCACGTTTCGCGCCGACCACATGCCGTACGGCGGAGTGAAGGATTCCGGACTGGGACGCGAGGGGATTCGGTCCGCGATCGAAGACATGACCGAGCCGAGACTGCTGGTTTTGAATCTGAAGGAGCCGGCCAAACCGTCCTGAAGAAAATCTTCTGAGGATATTGCGAAGCGGGTCCAATCTTGGTACAACAGCGACCCTATACCTGCAGCCGATCTGGTCAGTTTCGCTTGTCTGGTTGGGCTTCCCGTAGGACGTAACCAAACAACTCCGAACAGCCAGAAGGGCCGAGTCATTCAGACGAAAGGGGAGACGATGGTACCCACGCATATGTTTCTGACGAGAGGGGTAGGAATCCACAAGGAGAAGCTGGCCTCGTTCGAGCAGGCCTTGCGTAGCGCCGGTGTGGCCTATTGTAACCTCGTCACGGTGTCTTCCATTCTTCCCCCCAATTGCAAAATCATCCCGCGGAAGCGCGGAGAGAAACTATTGAACCCCGGAGAAATCACCTTTTGCGTGATGGCTCGTTCGGAGACCAACGAACGCAACCGGCTGGTGTCCGCCTCAGTCGGTCTGGCGAAGCCTACCGACCGTCACACCTACGGATACCTGTCCGAGCACCATGCGCACGGGGAGACCGACGAAGAGACAGGGGAATACACCGAAGATTTGGCGGCGCAGATGCTGGCGACGACCTTAGGCGTCGAGTTCGATCCCAACGTCGCCTGGAAAGAGCGCGAACAAGTCTTCAAGATGGGCGGAAAGATCGTGCGGACCTTGAATATCACCCAGTCGGCCATCGGTAAGCCGGGCAAGTGGACCACGGTCATCGCGTTGGCGGTCTTTATCCCCGCCGAGAATGTTCCCAAGCGGTCCCGCCGTTAACGGCCTCTGCCGATCCGGATTTCCACATGCCTGCACAGTCGGCGCAGGCGAAGGAAGAACGCCCATGACGCTTCCTGCCGGTTGGGAAGGCCCGGACCAGAACTTCCTGGGGATCGACGAACCCTGGTGCCATCCGGATCAAGCCGGTGTCTACGTCTTGCCGGCTCCCTACGAACACACCTCCAGCTACATTCGCGGATCCGATCGCGGTCCCTCCGCCATCCTAGAAGCCTCCTGCCAGGTCGAATTCTACGACGAACAACTCGGGTGCGAACCCTTTCGTGAGTGGGGAGGCATCGCGACGGCGTCGACCTTGGAACTGAACGGAAAAGTTGATCGCGCCGCCGTCGACGCCATCGAATTGTTTGTCTCGCCCCATGTCGGCACCGGACGTTTTCTCGTGACCCTGACGGGTGAGCACACCGGGGCGCTGGGAGCCATTCGAGCCCATGCGAAGCGGTATCCGCAGATGACCGTCGTGCAGATCGATGCGCATGGAGATCTGCGCGAGGCCTACCACGGTAATCCGTTCAGCCATGCCAGCGTGATGGCGCGGGTGGTGGAGGACGGACTTGCATTAGTGCAGGTGGGCATTCGATCCATCAGTCCGGAAGAGATCGCCAGGATCAACAAGACGGATCGGATCAAGACCTTTTTTGCGGCGAACATCCTGGATCCCTCCGGTCCCTATGAAGGCAAAGCCGCCAGATGGATTCCTGACGTCGTTGCGGCCTGCCGGGCGCCGGTCTACCTGACCTTCGACTGCGACGGACTGGACGCGTCGATTGTTCCTGCGTTAGGGACGCCGGAGCCGGGCGGTCTGGGATGGTACGATACGCTCAACCTCATCACCGCTCTGGCGAACGGTCCCGGCATCGTGGGCATGGACGTAAGCGAGATCGCCCCCATTGACGGATTTGTGGCGCCGCAATTCTCGATCGCACGCTTGATCTATCGCATGCTCGGCCGCATCAAGGCCGGCCGCCGCGTCCACTGATCCGTATACTGAAACAGGCCGCCCGCATCGTTCTCGCTTCGCTTAGACGCTCGACGTACACCAACATGTACGACTCGCGCCCTCGCTCGCTCCGGCCGTGCCTGCGGAAGGGCGCGTCTCGGCGCGCCGGGGCTGGGCGGGTGAGAACAACGACCTGTTTGAGTATCCGGCGGTTCGTCTGATCTCCTGTGGCTGAAACCATTCGCATTAACAAATTCTTCACGGAGCATGGGATGTGTTCCCGGCGCGAGGCGGATCGCCTGGTCGAATCGGGCGCCATCACGATCAACGGCTGCGTCGCCAAACTCGGCGATCGGGTGGGCCCCACGGACGTCATCGCCCGCCACGGCCGGGTGATTCCCTGGGGCAGAGCGCCGCTTTACATCAAGTATCACAAGCCGGTCGGAGTCACGACAACGAGCGAGCCGCAGGTCGCGCGGAATATCATTGCGGAGATCGGGCATCCGGAGCGGATCTTTCCGATCGGACGGCTGGACAAGGATTCATCAGGGCTCATTCTCCTGACGAACGACGGCAACATCGTGAATGAGATCCTGCGGACCGAATTCGGCCACGAGCGTGAATATGTCGTGCGGGTCGATCGTCCGTTCGACCCGTCGTTACTGGACCGGATGTCCCGCGGCGTGGAGATTCTCGGAAGCAGGACGAAGCCCTGTCAGACGGTCCGTCTCGGGCGCGAGCGGTTTCGCATCGTTCTCACGGAGGGACGCAACCGACAGATCCGGCGCATGTGTCAGGCGCTCGGCTACCGGGTGACGAGCCTGCACCGTGTCCGGATCATGCACATTACTCTCCAAGGGCTGGGCGTCGGAGCGTGGAAAGAGCTGACGGGCCAGGAGCGAGAGCAGCTGTTGCAGGCCGTGGACCGTTCCTAGCAGGATGCTGAACATGCCAGCCAGGCTCAACCTTGACCATCCCGAACGGAGTCGCTAAGGTGGATCGTTCGATGCGCGCCGTGGAGTCGGCTTCAGGGACAATGGAAGGAGACATCAGTTCATGAGCGGGGCAGAACGAAAATCGAAGCGCCCTCGACCAAAAGGCGGTCGCACGACCCGCGAGGGGAGGCCGGTTGTCGGGGTCTTGGGAGGGAGCAAGTCCGATTTTCCGATTTTGGAGAAGGCAGGGGCCATCCTGGCCGAACTGCGCATTCCCTATGAATTGTTGGTGGTCTCAGCTCACCGAACCCCGGACCGTCTCTTTGAATACGCCACGACCGCGCCCGGGCGGGGCATCGAGGTCATCATTGCCGGGGCCGGGGGCTCGGCACACCTTCCCGGCATGTTGGCCGCCAAGACCCACCTCCCGGTGATCGGCGTGCCGATTCCCACGGAGAATCTGCGCGGCCTGGATTCCTTGTTGTCGATCGTTCAGATGCCCAAGGGGATTCCCGTGGCCACCGTCGCGATCGGCGGGGCCGAGAACGCCGGGTTACTGGCGGCGCAAATTCTCGCCGGTCGTTATCCGGAAGTTGCCGAGCGGGTGAAGCTCTATCGAGCTGTCCAGACCGAAAGCGTGTTGAATTCCGCCGAAGCCAAAGGGACCAGTCTGGGCAACCTCGGAACCGACGAGACGAGTCCACGGTCGTGAGCGAAGTAGTCCTCGAACCGGGATCTGTGCTGGGCCTGTTAGGGGGCGGGCAGTTGGGTTCGATGTTTGCCGGGGCAGCCAGGCGGATGGGCTATCGCGTCGCGGTGTGGGATCCCGATGCCGATGCGCCCGCGCATCAGCTGGCCAGTCACTCCTTTACGGCGCCGTTTTCGGACCCGACAGCCAGCGCCCAGTTCGCCGACACCGTTCAGGCTGTCACGTTTGAATGGGAGAATGTGCCGGCCCCATTGTGTGAATGGCTCGAACAGCGCCGCCGCGTTCGGCCCACCGGAGCCGTGCTTCGGACCATTCAAGATCGAATCGAGCAGAAACAGTTTCTGCGCTCGCACGGGCTTCCCGTCCAAACCTTCACCACCATCGACTCCCCTGAGCAACTGCGAGACGCCGTCGAGACGGTCGGGATCCCGGCTCTGTGCAAGACGGCGACCTCCGGCTACGATGGGAAGGGCCAATGGCTGCTGCGCGGGAGTTCCGATATCGCGGATGTTGAGCATGCGTTGCGGACAAGCGCCAGGCCGGGTCTCCGATGGGTACTCGAGCAATTCGTGGATTTTGAGCGAGAGTTATCCGTTCTCGTCGTGCGAGCGGATGGAGGTGAGTGGCGAATCTATCCGGTCGTCGAGAATCGACATGAGCAGGGCATCCTGCGTGTCACGCTGATACCGGCCGCGGTGTCTTCCGAGGTCGCGGAAACGGCCGCGGGCCTCGCCGCCCAAGCCGTCGCCGCGCTGAAGGGCGTCGGGATCTTCTGTGTCGAGCTGTTTCACACCAGAGCCGGCGACCTGCTCATCAATGAGATTGCGCCGCGCCCCCACAACTCCGGCCACTACACGCTGGATGCCTGCAGCGTCTCCCAGTTTGAGCAACAGGTGCGCGTTCTCTGTAGGTTGCCGTTGGGCGACGCCCGCCTCCTGAGTCCGGCGGCCATGGTGAATCTCATCGGCGAAGAGGTTCGGTCTGTGACGGCAGGTCCCGGTCTGGCCGACCTGCTTTCCATCCCCGAGGCCGTGCTTCACCTGTACGGGAAACGGGTCGTTCGTGCAGGCAGGAAGATGGGCCATGTGACGTTCCTCGCTCTTCAGGCGGCTGTGGCGGCGGACCGGGCGCATCAGTTCATGAACCGCCTCGCACCAACCCGTCGGGCCTGTTCCTGACAGCAACCGAGAACAACTGGCGTGCATCAAGGTTTCCGCCCAATGCGGGAACGGACTCCGTTCCATTTTGTCAGCACCTGGAGGTTTCTGGCTTCGGCAGAGGAACCTCGGTGTGAGGGAACTACTCGGCAAACAGGGCCATTTTGGCCGCAGGGAGGGGTATAGAACTTGCTGATTCCTCGGTGTCCGCGCAGGGAGGAATAGCAGTGACCATGCCGCCACATGCGGTTCACCCAGGAGCTCACCAGGCTTCCGGAGGGCTCTATCGACTCCTGACGAATCCGCGCTCACGCTATCTCCTGCTTCAGAGTCTGGTCAGCATCATCCTGTCCTATGAGCTGCTGTTTGGGTCCGACGCCGTCCTCAGCCGATTCATGCGGGATGGGCTGGCGGTGGGATTATGGCTCTTCATCGCAGTGATCGCGATGCTGCCGCGGGTCTTCGTGGAACGCGCGTGGTTCAGCGCCGGGCTGGTGGCCATCGATACGATTCTCGTGACCGGTACGATCTACCTCTCCGGGAACGCCAGGTCGGAGCTCTATATCGCGTATTTCGTGCTCATCTTGGTGACAGCCTCCGTACGGCGGCTCAGTCATGTGTTGGGGCTCTCCCTGTTCTTAAGTCTGGGCTATGCAGCGGTGGTCTATCAAAACGTGGTTCAGACCGGCACCATGGCTGTTGGCCAGCTGCTTGGAATCCCCGTGCTGCTGGTGATGGCGGTGTTCTACGGAGTGGCGCTGGAAACCCTGGCGGTTGCGGAGGAAGAGAAGTCGACATTACTCAAAAATGTGGATGAGCTGAGGAAGACCGAAGATGAGCTCGAGGTGGCGAAGTCTCAACTGGAGACACGGATCAAGGAATTAAAGGGCGACCTGACGAAGGCCAACGCCGATTTGCGCGAGGGCCAGGCTCTCCGACGGGGTCTGACTCGGCAACTCCATGACGCACAGAAGATGGAGGCGGTCGGCCGGGTTGCCGCAAGGATTGCCGGCGAATTCGGTTCACTCTTTTCCGTGATCGGCAAACAAACGGGTGTGTTGTTGTCTCGCCTTCAGCCGGATGATCCCCTCCGAGCCTCCGCCGATGAACTCTTCGGGATGGGGGAAAAGGCCGCGACGCTTACGGCCCAGCTCATCGCGCTGAGCCTCGACGAGCGGCGGGTCCGGCAGGTCGTCTCAGTTGCTGGTGTTGTGTCGGATCTTCAGAAGACGATCGGCAGTCTCCTGCCAGACTCGATCAAGCTTGTGCTGCGGCTGGACGGGCCGGCGACCCATGCCGAGGTTGATCGCGAGGGGCTCGAAAATATCCTCTTCCAGCTGGTCGTTAACGCGCGGGATGCCATGCCGAGCGGAGGGACTCTGTCCATCGAGCTGAAGACCGCCGTGGAAACCGCTACTCCGGTGCCGATATCAGACGTGCGAAGGAAACAGCCGCATGTCGTCATTCAGATCAGCGACACCGGAACCGGCATGAATCTCGATACCCAGGCCCGTATGTTCGATCCCTTCTTCTCGACGAAGGATACCAACACCGGTCTTGGGCTCACGGCTGTCTACGGGATCGTGAAACAGAATGGCGGCACCGTGGAGGTGGAGAGCCGACCGGGACAGGGCACCGTGGTCCGGGTATGCTTCCCAGCCGTGCCGGCTCCGGCTGGTCGGGAGGAAGCGATTCCGAACGCCATGTCGGCGAAGGAAGGTGAAACGATCCTGCTCGTCGAAGAAGATGAAATCGAACGGAAACTGGCGCTGTCTGTCCTGCAGCGGCACAGGTACCATGTGTTGGAAGCGGCCTCGTCAGTGGAAGCGCTGATGCTGACGCAGCAGTTCAAAGGCACGGTCCATCTTGCCGTGAGTCCGCTCGTCATGCCGCAGATCGGCGGGCGTGAACTTGCCCACCGGCTCCTAAGCCAACACCCTGGTATGAAGGCGCTTTTTGTGTCCGGCTATGATGGTGAGGCTATTCGGCATCACCGAATCCATCGGCGATGTCTCCTGCAACATCCCTATCGTCAGGCCGGGTTGATCGAGAAAGTCAGGGAAGTCTTGGATGCCGCCTGAGCGTCCGGGAATCAGGACTCAGCAGGCGTCATGCCTGCTACGGTCTGGAAGAACGTCGTCAGCGATCCCATCGGCGCGCACGGCCCGGTGAAAAGAACGGCACCTCGGGACGTTTGAAGAGCCCGATCAAGGCCATCCCGGCGACAAAGCCTCCGATGTGCGCGAAGAATGCCACTCCGCCTCCCGTGGCCCCGACACTCATTCCCCCGCTCACCAGCTGCGTGACGAACCACATGCCCAGCACGATGCCTGCTGCGACGCGGGTCATGCCCACCCCGGGTAGCAAGACCAGCACATAGGCCCTTGGAAAGAGCAACAGATAGGCGCCGAGCACGGCGGAGATGGCTCCGCTGGCTCCAACCATCGGGATTTGCGACGACGGGTCGATGAGGGCATGACTGAGTGCGGCCAGAGTACCGCAGACGAGGTAGAAGACGACGAACTTCGCATGGCCCATCACGTCTTCGATGTTGTTTCCGAAAATCCAGAGGTACAGCATGTTGCCCAGGAGATGCATCCAGCCTCCGTGTAGGAACATACTGGTCAACAACGTCAGGCCGGTGGGAATGGCGGGCATTTCGTCCGGCAGCGAAGCGAGGCCGAAGACGACCGACGGGATGGCGCCGTACTTGAAGACGAAGGTTTCACCCGGCAGGTCCGGCAGGCTCGCCTGGTACAAAAATACCGCGACGCAAGTGGCGATGAAGAAGATCGTGACGAAAGGGGTTCGTTCGGTCGGGTTATCGTCGTGGAGCGGAATCACGTTGGATGACGCTACGGTATTCGGCGACGGTCGATGACCGCGCGCGGCAACGCCGGATTGCCGGGCAGCGTCCCGTCTGCTCCGAGCGGAACGGAAAACCCGGCGGCATGGGTATGGCCGCCTCCACCAAACGAGGCAGCAATGACACCGACGTCTGTACCGTCCGCGCGCGATCGCATGCTGAAATAGCGCCGGCCGTCTCGGTCGTGCCAGATGAGGCAGAAGGGGTGGTGCGGCGAAAGCCGCTCGCCGATCTGACTCGTCAGGACCGCACTTTGCACGGAGGGGACGACCAGGCCGTGGAACTCGACCATGACGGCTTGCGCCGCGAGTTTGCCGACCAGCTCGTGTTCGTAACGAAGGATCGCGCGGCCCTCCTGCTCCAGAGCCGTTCGAGAAAAACTATCCCACAGCCTGAAATCAAACGGGTAGGAGGCCAACGCCGCATTGATCTCGCGACTGCCCGGCAATGCCCAGGTCCACAGGTCCTTGTCCTGCACATGCTGGAGCAGCCAGGGTGCTTCTGTGCCGTGGGCCCATTCCCAGCTGAGCACCGCGCCGGACTTGGCTTGGTCGAAATAGGCATAGGAGAGTCCGTCCAGCGCCTTCTCCGCCGTGATGTGATGGTCCAGAACAAGCAGTTCCTTGGTCTCTGTGGCCATACGTTCAAGTATCGGCCGCGCATAGCTGAAGTCGACAATGACCACGCGGTGATCCTTCAGGTCCGGGGGAGGCGGACAGCCATGTTGCACCGGCAGGAATCGGGCGCCGGGAAACTTTTTCCAGATCGCCCAGGCTGCTCCGAATCCGTCCGAGCAGTCGGCATGGTAGAGGACGATGTCCGGCGGGTGATGGAACCGCGGTGCGGAGGGTGATTCTTTCATAGCGCTATGGTCAGAATAACACGACCGCGGTTGCGGGCTAAAGGATGTTTTTATGTTCGTCTGGCGCGCTGCGCCGGTCGGCTGGGGGGGGCGCTCGGGTCGAATCAGAGCTCGTTGAGGTGGTCGATCAGCTGGCGGAGCCGGCCGGCGCTGCGCCGGTTAAAACTAAACACAAGCCGCGGCAAGTCCCGCAGGGCCGGTTCATCGAGCTCTTCGTCCAACGGACCGCGCAGTTCGAACCGGCCGTCCGACAGGAGATCGTCGAATCGTGCTTGAATCTGATCAAGCTGGTCGGCGGAGATCGCCGTCTTGAGTCGCATGGCCATCTGGCGACCGACAAAGCGGATGGAATGATAGCGGCGATAGAATCGAAGGATGTGATCCATCGCCGCATCGGCTGAGTTCACGATCGTGAACAGACTCATATCTTCTTCATTGATCAAATTCCGCTTCAAGAGCTGCTTCACAATGAAGGCCGACCACTCGTCCCAGTAGTCGCAGCCCGGTGCCTGGAGGCAGACGATCGGCTGGGGGTCGCTCTTGCCGGTCTGAGCCAACGTGAGAATCTCGAATCCTTCATCGTGCGTGCCGAACCCGCCCGGGAACAGCGCGATGGCGTTTGCTTCTTTCTGGAACATCAGCTTTCGGGTAAAGAAATATTTAAAGGTGATCAGTTTCGGATCGTCCGCGATCGTGGCGTTGGGACCTTGCTCGAAGGGCAGCATGATGTTGACCCCGAAGCTGTTCTCACGACCGGCGCCTTCTTGGGCGGCCCGCATGATGCCGTCCGCCCCTCCGGTGATGACCATGAATCCCTCCCGGACGATGGCCTGCGCGAACCGGTAGGCCAGTTGATAGTTGGGGTCGTCGCAGGCGGTCCGTGCCGAGCCGAAAATACTGATCTTCCTCCGGTCGCGGTAGCCGTGGAACACGCCGAACGCATGGCGCAGTTCTTTGACTGCGCGGTTCACGATTTTCACGTCGAGGAGGTCGAGACGCGTGTCATGCAGTTTGAGCAGTCCGGTCAAGAGCTCCCTCATAAGGGCGGCATGCAAGTCGTCCTCAGGACTGTCAAGCAACGTGGCGATCTGATGCAGGATCTCCTCTTTCGACAGAGCAGGGCGTGGTCGAGTCGGTTGTGGCTTGCTGGGTGTGTTCATGCGTCGTTCCTTGGCTTGAGTCGGTTCGATGAGTGTGGAAATCTTACCAGTGGATCGGGCGTTGGTCAAAGAAGGTTCGATTGATCAGCGATGGCCTAGGACAGATCAGAGGATTTAAGCGAATTCTGAAGTACCCAGGCCTGGATTCTGGATTGGTCTGCGGGAGGGACATTGGTAAACTGGATATCCACTCCTGGCGTCGAGGCGACGGGAGATGTGCCCGCGGTGCACGTGCGATCATACTCCTTGAAGATCGTTCCCCGAACCGTGAGCGCGGTCTTCAGGTCCGGGAGAGTGAAACTCAAGACGACTTTGGTTCCTGGCAGCAGCAAGGCGGGAGACTCCACCAAGGCGCCGATGTGGCTGAGTTGAATGATCGCGGCGCGATGGTGGGCCCCCGGGCTATCCCCCTCGATGACGCTAATGGTGGCCGGGATGTTTGTCGGGCATCGTTTGAGGGAAAGCACGAGGTCTCTCGCCGTGAGGACGCCGACCGGTTGATCCTGTTTTGTGACGATGAGGATCGGCGTACCGGTGGACATCATGAGTGTCGAGGCATCTTCCACTGCCCGATCGTACTCGATGAATTGCACAGGTCTGGTCATAATGGTGCGGACCTCGATTTCATCCGGTTCCAGACCCAGGGCGACCACTTTCTTGACGATGTCGGTCGGCGTCATCAGTCCGAAACGTGTTTCCGTATCCTTGACGAGCAAACAGGGCATCTGTTCACGTTCAAGGAGGGATGCCGCTTCGGTGACCGATATGTCACCGGGAATCTGAACCACGCCGGGTGTCATCATATGTGCGACCACTGTGATCTGCTGATTGGGAGCTTGGGCCCGTTGATCGTCTGCGTGTGACATCATCGCCGGGCCTGGTCCCTTCGGTTAAGTATCGGCGCTCCTGGCCGCCGCGACGTATGCCAAGTATAGCAGAGGGTTCTCCCTGACTCTGTTCTTGGGAAACCCTTGTCATTCAACGATTTCAAAGCATACACTAGACGCAAAAATCGGCCCTCGTTGAGAGGAATTGAATGGCTGCTGTGAGCCCGGTAGAAAGGGAGTTTCTTCGTCGTCTCGAGCGGATTCCGGCTCATGGGCTTGGCCTTTCCGTCGACCTGTATTCCCCCGACCTCGCTAGCTTGCGGCGAGTGCTCCAAGAACGTCAAGTGCTGCCGGCCTACCTTGAGGTCTTCCGGGCCGTTCCGGCGGCTCTGGACGCAGTCAGGCAGCAGGTTGGTGATGGTTTGCTGACCTATCATGGAGAAGGCCTCTGGCTGACTCAACCCGAGGCGGCTGACGATCCTCTCTTTGGAAAGGAGGTCCGTGAAGTTGCAGAACACCTCCGGTTGCTGCAGAGCGCATGGTTGAACCACGAATGCGCGACCAAGTATATGGCCGGCTATGCCTACGGAACGTACCTGCCCCCCCTCTATACGGAATCCAGCGCAGCGGTCGTGGCCGACAATACGAGGCTCATTCAGAATCTTCTCGACCGACACGGTCGCCTGTTGAACGGTGATACGCCCTTGGTGCTTCTTGAAATGGCTCCCCTCACGTACTTTGCAACAGGGACCTTGTCGATTCCAGAGTTTTTCCGCCTCGTCACCGAGAGGGTGTCCTGCGGGCTGGTGTTGGACGTCGGTCATCTCTGGACCGTGTTCCGGTATACCGGAGGCTGGCGAACGACCTCACTGGGACAATTTGTCGAGGCGTTTCTCAGCGAGTTTCCCTTGGAACGTGTCGTCGAGATCCATGTAGCCGGTCTCGCCGTGCATGCATCGAGCACAGCCTTCGGTTCTGATGCGACGGGAACGAGTGGGGACCATGCGCCGCCGGCCTGGACGGACGCGCATGCCGCTGCCATCCCACCGGTCCTGTTCGACATGCTCGATCAGATTCTCTGGCACCCGCGTCTCACCGGCCTGAAAGGCCTCGCACTGGAGGTCGATACGAAACCCGAGGCGTTGATTGCCGATGAGTTCGCCCACTTCACCCAGCGCTATGCCACGGTCTTTCCCCTGGCAAAGCGGGAGACGGGGGCTTCCCGTGATCGAGGAGACCCGGTGTTCGAGCCGGAGCTTGTGACGCCCGCGATCAGGCGTACGGTCGGAGAAGCCTATGATCGGTATGCCCGGGTGGTGGCGGGCCTGGCCGAGCCCGAGGGGGCTGTATGGAGCCACTACCCAGGTTGTAGGGAGGGGTTGGCCCTCTATCAATCGTTCTACCTCCCCTATGAGATTCTTCATTGGGGGGGAGAACTGGAAGCCATGTTTCCGGAGTCGTGCCGTCGACTCAAGGAGCGGGGTGTACCGATTGCGAGGCTGGTTCGGTTCTGGTTCCGGCAACCGAGGCCCCTATCAGCCTCGTACGATTTCTTTCTGTTGAAGATCGACCGGTTCCTGGAGTTTGTTCATGAAGAAATGCCGGAAGGTGACGACCTCGCCGAACGAGAGGCGGAAGAGCTGCGCCAGGCTTACCATGCGGCCAATCAACCGACCGTCCGGACTGCGAGCGGACTGATATGAGTTTCTGGTCGGCCCTCCCGTACCCCGTTATCGGTCTCTCTCCTATGGATGGCGTCACCGACGCCGGTTTTCGCTCCATCATCGCGCAACAGGGGAAGCCCGATGTCAGCTTCACGGAGTTTACGCATGTCCACGATGTGTGCCGGGGACCGGTGAGACTTCTGGAAAGCCTCATCTACAGCGAGATCGAGCGACCGATGGTGGCGCAACTCTACGGCAACGATCCGGACCTGTTCTACCAGGCCGCGCACGCAGTGTGTGAGTTGGGCTTCGACGGGTTGGATATCAATATGGGCTGTCCGTCAAAGGCGGTAGCGTCATCCGGATCAGGCGCGGGCCTGATCCGGACGCCGGATGTCGCCCACGCCATCATGCAAGCTGCGAAACGAGGGATCGAAGATTGGGCGGGCGGGCAGCGGCTCGATCAGGTGGGGTTCAAAGCCGCCCAGATTTCAGAATTACGACGTCTCAATGAGCAGCGCGGAAGCACAAGTCCCGCAGCACAGCAGCCGCTGCCTATTTCAGTGAAGACCCGGTTGGGCTACGATGCGGTCGTGGTGGAGCCCTGGGTTGAACATTTGTTGCTGGAACAGCCGGCGGTGATTTCGCTTCATGGACGGACGCTCAGGCAGATGTATCGAGGCGAGGCAGATTGGTCGGCGATTGGACGGGCCGCCGCGTTGACCAAAGGGACCGGAACGCTGTTGTTCGGCAACGGGGACGTCCAAAGTCTTGATGACGCCGTGATGCGTATCCGCGAGACCGATGTGGACGGTGTGTTGGTCGGACGGGCCGTGCTGGGCGCCCCCTGGTTCTTCCGCTCAAAAGAACAGGCCCGCGCGCGTGCCGGCCTGGCGAGCCCGCACAGTGGAGAATCCTGTGCCGGTGAAGCCGTCGGGCTCGATCAGCGCTTTGCCGTGCTGCTGGATCACGCACGACAGTTTCAAGCGCTCTTTGGCCAGGGCCAATTTCACCGGATGCGCAAACATTTGGGCTGGTACTGCAAAGGGTTTCCCCATGCCGCCGCGCTTCGCGCGCGGATGTTCCGCCTGTCCTCCATCCGCGAGCTCGAAGCCGTCATTGCCGACTATCGCGCCCATCGGATCGTAGATTCAGCCGAGACGGAGCCGATCGAGGATGCGAAGATGCCGGCGGCACGATGCAGCTAGTCCTGGCCTCGACCTCACCCCGCCGCCATGAGCTGCTCGCACTGTTGGGTGTTTCATTCGAGGTGTGCTCTCCGACATTCGAAGAGCGGCCGATCGCGGTCCTGTCCCATCTTGAACAGGTCGCCCGGTTCGCGTTAGAGAAAGCGCGATCCGTGGCCCGGGCGAGGCCCGGAGATCTGGTGCTCGGCAGCGATACGGTGATCGAATTGGACGGCCGGATGTTGAGAAAACCGCTCGATCTTCAAGAGGCGCGCGCGATGCTCAGTCGTTTGGCAGGGCGGTCGCATCTCGTTCGAACGGCGGTGGCCGTGTGCAGTCAGGCGAGGGGGATCGAAGCGGTCGAGGTCGCGACCACGACCGTGCGCATGAAGGCGGATGTCGATCGAGCAGTGGAACGCTATCTGGCGACCGGCGAATCGCTGGGAAAGGCCGGAGGCTATTCGATTCAAGGACTGGGCGGAGACCTCGTTGAGCGGATCGACGGCGACTATACGACCGTAGTGGGACTGCCATTAAGAGTCTTGGCCCGGCTGCTGCGCTCGGCGGGCTACTCTGTTCCACAGGATGTCGAGGAACTGTATCGACTGAAGCCGTATCCCAACTGGAGTCGGTTCGCCGCCTAATTGCAAACGATGGGATGCTTCTCCTACAATGCGCCCGTTTGTGCTCCCTGTGCCGGATATTCCGCAGCCGGTCGGGGGCGCTTCGTTGGCTTGAGAGGAAGCGCATGGGTTCACACAGAAACAGCAAGGTTTGGGCAGCGGTCGGCCTGGTCGGGGTTCTGGTGACGGGAGCGGGATCGGCCTGGGCGATCGATGTGAAGTTGTCTCACGAGGATGCTCAGAAGGCGCTGGAGGCCGGCCGGGGGCCGATGGAAAAAGCCAATCTGCCCGAAGACGTCAAGAAAGTCCTGCAGCAGGCGTCGCTGCTCACCCGCGTAGGGGCCGACCCTGAGAAAGATCCCTGTGGCGCCGGTGCCGTTCTTCGCACCAAGCGCTATCGGCTGGAGGCGTTCGGTCGGCAGGAAGCGGTGGAGTCCAAGAAGCGAAAGACAGACGTGCGCATGCCGGAAGAGTTCATCAAGAAGGTGATGGACATGCCTAATATGGAAGTCGAAGTTCAGTTGTGCGGCGATGACGAATATTTCGCCGAAGGGGCCCTCATCGAGCTACAGCAGGGCTCCAAGCGGATCAAACCCATCGACATCGGAAAGGCCGAGCGCGGAAGGAAAAACGAGGGCGACGGTCCAGCCTTCCGTTCCCGCTTCACCGCGCTCTTCGCCTACGAGCAGTTCGATCCGACTGCGGTCTCGGTGTTCGTCGTCAATCTTCAGGACGGGAATGAAGCGAGAATCCCGGCAGACTTTTCCAAGGTAAAGTAGCCCACCGAAGCAGCCTGTCCGTTCATCCCCAGGCGTGACTGCCCCTTCTCAATAAGATTTTCAATTGCGGTTTTATGTGGGTGAGCACGTCGTTGCGACGCTGACGCTGACGTTCAACCATGCGTCCGGCCACAAATCCCGCGCGAACGCTCCTCGACTGCTTGAGAAATGCGCGGATATGGGTCTCCGCCTGCAGGGCATCTTGGTAGCTTCCCAGAAGGTCTTGGACCGCTTGCGCCCGCTTCATAAACCGGGAGGCGGATTTGCCGATCGACCAGACCGCCAGCTCAGCGGCATAGCGCGCGCGTTTCGTCTTGATTCGGACTTCATGGAGTCTGGCATGATTCGGTGACGGACCCAGCTGGCGGATCGTCTTTCGCAGCTTCTTAAATTCTCGCTTCGCCAGCTCATGCAACGTCACGGGGGATTCCACGACGGACGGATCGTGGGCCGCCAGTTGGAGTCGTCGGATGAGTTCGAGATAGCGCCCGCTCTTCAGTTCGCTGAGCACCACCTGTTGCACGCGCTCCCGCTGATCCCGTAGATGAGTCACGAATTGCGCCAACGGCTTGCGGTCTCGCGCGTCCAACCCGGTGGCCTCCTGGTGAAAATAGGCGATTTGCACGTCGAGATCACGAGCCTGGCCCAGGAACCCGCTCAGCCAGGACAATTCGTTCTCCAGGGATTGGGCCCATTCTGGTACCAGCACTGGCTCGGCGGCCCGCAGGACCGCACGCAGGCGTCTCGTGGCCACGCGCATCTGATGCAGGCTCTCGCTCTCAGCCCCCAGCCTGGTCCCGGGGTCGTGCGCCAGCAGCGAGCGGGCGTGCTGCGCCAACGCCCACTTCACGTGGTCGACCACCGGCGCGTCCGGTGCCGGCGGCACATCCGGGGCGGGGGGTGGCAGGGCGAGGGCACGAAACAATTTAGGTCGTCCGTCATGATCGCGCGCGCCAGCCCGTCGGAGCAGACGTTCCAGGTCCTGCACTACACGGTGGTCAGCACCGAGCTGCTCGATTTCGAGCTCCCGAAATCGCTGGATGGCACGACCGTTTTTGACCACCGATACCGCATCGAGTGCGACCTCGGCAACGGGGACCCGGCTTCGTCGCACCAGAACGCCCGTCCGCCAGACCCGCAAGGTTGCGACAGGATCCAGCCTCCGGTGCTGTAGGTGGAGGAACAGCAGATCGCGAAACGACGCCGGTGGGAGAGGGCTCCGATCGAGGGCCTCGATTTCCTGCCGGTCGTCGCCCAACGGAATCTTGAGCTGCCAGACCTCTTTGCCCCGTTGGACACGGTGCCGGAGCGTAATCCGCGCGTGGGCCAGATCTTGCGACACGGTGTCGTAATAGGTGGAGGTCAACAGCCGCCGGGGTAGCGGCAGGCCGGGAAGTCGCGGCAGGCGGAAAGCGGGATCGACCGCGAGCTTGATCTCACGCTCCAGTTTCGAGGAGAGGGTGCGAGAGTGATGGTGAGGAGTGAGATGACCATCGTGTCGCGTCATCGCCAGGTCCCTCATGCCGGCAACGGACAGGCCGACGAATGATAACCCATCGTTCCGGGGTTGTCGCCCTCATCAAGTCGAGTCTGCGTTAGGGCAGGATTAACGGTGTGTAACGGATTGTATCGAAGGGAGGAGCAGGGACCCTTTTTACAGCGCTCCGAGAATGGCCAGCGCCGGCTTGGTTGTTTGGTGCCGAGACCTCTTGATTCGAGCTGATCTGTATGTCTGAGGGCCACGGAAAGAATGCCACATGTTTGGCGCCTAAGCTCACACGGTCGGCTCGTTGAGGCGGATCGTATAGAGATAGTGGTACAAACCCTTGCGTTCCATCAGCTGGGCGTGCGCGCCTTCCTCGACCAGCGTCCCTTTATCCAGGACCAGAATGCGATCGGCGCGTTGAATCGTCGAGAGCCGGTGGGCAACAACGAACGTGGTCCGCCCTTTCATGAGACGTTCCAACGCCTCCTGTACCAGCCGTTCCGATTCGGTGTCGAGGGATGACGTGGCTTCGTCCAGCAACAAGATGCGCGGATTCTTGAGAATCGCCCTGGCAATCGCGAGGCGTTGACGTTGTCCGCCGGAAAGATTCACCCCCTTTTCCCCCACCACGGTTTGGTACCCGTCGGGCAGATCGACGATGAAGGTATGGGCATGAGCGGCCTCGCCAGCCTCCCGCACAGCCGCTTCGCTCGCGTCTGGATTTCCATAGCGAATATTGTCGAGGATGGTGCCACCGAACAGGATGGTTTCTTGCGGAACCAGCGCGATCTGCCTGTACCAACTCTCGACGCTGACGTAACGCAGATCGTGGCCGTCGACGGTGAGGCGGCCTTCCGTCGGATCGTAAAACCGGTGGAGCAGGTTGATCACGGTCGTTTTGCCGGCACCGGTGGGGCCGACAATGGCGATGACCTCCCCCGGTTTGGCCTCAAACGACAGTTTCGATATCACAGGGTTGCGAGGATCGTAGGCGAAGCTGACGCCTTCCATGCGCACATGGCCGGCGACCGTGGTGAGAGGCTGCGCGTCGGGGCGATCGTGGATTTCTGGCTGCGCGTCGAGAATCTCCAGGACCCGCTGCATTGCGCCCTGGGCCTCCTTGATTTGCGTAAACACGCGGGCTGCCGAACTGAAGGGGCCGATCAAAATACCCGCCAGCAACACGAAGGCAAAAAGATCACCCGGCGTGACGGCACCGTCGATGACCTGGCGACCCCCGTACCAGAGGACCGCGGCTGCGGCAGAAAAGGTCAGCAAGCTGATGACCGGCAGGAAAACGGCCATGATACCGGCTCGGCACAGGGTGAGCTGCACGGCCTGATTCACCTGGGCGGCGAAGCGCGCCTCTTCCCGTTTGGTCTGAACGAACGACTTGACGATGCGGATTCCTGAAATGACTTCCTCGACCAGGGTGTTGAGGGCGGCGGTCTGGTCCTGAATCGACGTCGAGAGCAGTTTGATCCTTCGGCCGAAGAGCTTGGCGACCAGGACCACCAGAGGGAGGAGGAGCAGGATCAGGAGGCAGAGACGCCAGTTCATCGTGAGGAGCAGGACGATGCCGCCGACCAGCGTGACGAACTGCTTGGCGCTATCGATGGGCGTTTCCGTGACCAGCGATTGAATCATGGTCACATCGTTCATCAAGCGGGAGAGCAATTCACCGGTCCGGCGGCGCACGAAGAAACTGACGGCCAGCGTTTGCAGGTGGCCAAACAGATGCCGGCGAAAATCGGCGACGATATGCTGAGAGATCCAGGCGGTCAGATAGCTGTGCCCCATCGAGCAGAGCCCCTGAAAGATCACGAGGCCGAGGAACAGTCCGATCAACTCCGTCATCCTGACCGCATCGTGCCGGACCGTGATGACGTCCCAGATGGTCCCTGCCAGGCGGAGTAGGGCCAGATTGACGCCGGCCACGCTCATGACGAGCAGGCCCGCCAGCATCATGCGCGTCAGGTACGGCCGGAGGAATGGCAGGAACCGTTTGTAGATCAGCATCGCAGTAACGAGATGAGGTCGGATGATTGATGCCGTGCGCGCCCAGCGATCATACCGGACAACGTTCTAGCGATGAGAAGCGGGTGGGGTTCTCGATGACGGCTAGAGCTGGGCGATCGACTCAATGAGGTTCTTGTTGATCGCCACGAAATCCGACCGGTCCTTGTCGTTGATCACGACATCGGTCAGGCTGATGAACAGGCGCGCTTCTTCGTTGATGGCGTCGGAGACACGATTCCTCATCGGCGGAACCAGGAAGTCTCCCACGTAGGTACAGCTTGCCGTACGAACACGAATACGAACCTTCTTGCCCTCGGCCACAACTTCCTCCTCCTGCCGAGCGGGCTGAGCTTAGCCTTTACGGCGAAGGAATTTTTGACGCTGGCGCAGCTTCTTGTACTTGTGCTTGCGCATTTTCTTTCGGCGTTTTTTGAGCACGCTCGACATGCTTGGCCTCTCCTCGGGGGCGGAGTCTAAAAGTTTTCGGCTCAAAATGCAAGCTGCGCGGCATGCCGGATACCAACTTTGCGGGCGTCCCTTGACCCTCTGTTGGCGGGCTTTCTATACTGCGACAGTATGACGCAACACCGGATGCCGTTCATCTGCTCGTCGTCGCTCGCTTGGTGGCTGGCGCTGTTGCTCGTGACCATGATCGCCTGTTCATCCAAGGAAATCCGGTATCCTGAGGACCATGACCGTATTCGTCGCATCGATCGGGCGGTCGAGTCGTTGCGGGACGCGTATCAGCAGAAAAACCGCGCCGCGTTTCAATCTGTCCTGTTGCCGGTGGATCAGCTTGAACCGCTTCGGCGTCACGCGGAAGCCGACTTTGAGGCCTATCGCGCCATTACGCTGGAGGTCACCATCGAGCGGATCTTGATCGAGGGCGACGACGTCGACGTGTTTGTCCATTGGCAGGGCCTGTGGAAAAAGGATGCCGATGATGCCGGCTTTCGGCAGCGCGGCCACGGACGTTTACAATGGGTCGGGACGCAGTCGATCTTACTGCGCGGCGTCCAGGGTGATCTGCCGTTCGGGATGAAGGCGAAACAGGCCTTGTCCGAAGCCCTTCCCGCTCAGCCTACTCCTCCATAGTGCATCGATGGCGCCGCGGATTTCACCACAAGCAGATTTTCTCGTCATCGGCAGCGGGGTCGCCGGGCTTCGTGCGGCGCTCGAGCTCAGTCGCGCCGGCCGGGTGATCATGCTCACCAAAGGCCATCCGCTGCAGAGTAATTCCATTTTCGCGCAGGGCGGAGTCGCCGTGGCGTTGAGCGAAGAAGACGACGTCGCGATCCATCTCACGGATACGCTCAAGGCGGGACACGGGTTGTGTCGCCGCGAGGCCGTGCGGGTGTTGGTCGAAGAAGGGCCGCATCGGATTCAGGAACTGATCCGGTGGGGGGCGAAGTTCGACAAGGCCGGAGGGAAATTCGCGTTTGCCCGGGAAGCGGCGCATAGCCGGAGCCGGATTCTCCGCGCCCGGGGCGACGCGACGGGAAACGAGATGGTGCGGGTGCTGATGGCGCAGGCCGCCAGGCAGAAGCGGATTCATCGGCTGGACTACCATTTCACCGTAGATCTGGTCGTCGAGGAGGGCCGATGTTGCGGGGCCGTGGTGCTGGACGAGAATTCGGGCGAGCGGTTCATCCTGCCTGCAAGAGCCGTCGTGCTCTCGACCGGCGGCGCGGGCCAAATCTACGCGCGCACCACAAACCCGCCCAACGCGACCGGCGACGGGATGGCGATGGCGTTTCGTGCCGGGGCGCAACTTCAAGATATGGAGTTCGTGCAGTTTCATCCGACTGCGCTCTACCTGCCGTCGAGTCCGCCGTTTCTGTTATCCGAGGCGATGCGGGGAGAGGGTGGACAGCTGCGCAACAATAAGGGCGAAGTCTTCATGCACCGCTATCATCCGCTGGGCGCCCTGGCCCCCCGGGATATCGTGGCGCGAGCCATCTGGGCGGAGATGGCGGCGACGCGAGCGCGGCACGTGTATCTCGACGTGACCCACCTCGGAGCGGATTTCGTGAAGCGACGATTCCCGACGATTTATTCGACGTGTCTGCGTCATGATATCGACATCACGGAAGAGTGGATTCCGGTCTCTCCCAGCGCGCATTACATGATGGGCGGGGTCTGGACTGATCTCAACGGTGCCACGACGTTGCCGGGGCTCTTTGCGGCGGGCGAGGTGGCGTGCAGCGGTGTGCACGGTGCCAACCGGCTGGCCAGCAACTCGTTGTTGGAGGGATTGGTCTTCGGCATGCGGGCCGGGGTTGCCGCCGTTGCATGGGCCGCCGCCTGCTCTCTACCACAACTGACACCGGAGAGGGCGGAACGATGGCGCGGAGGGACCGGTGAGCGGTTGGATGACGCGGAAAAATTGCGGAGTTCGCTCCGGCGCATCATGTGGGGGCAGGTCGGACTCATTCGCTCTCGTGAGTCCTTGATCCGCGCGACGGCCCAGCTTGCCCGGTGGATGCGGATGGTCTCGAAGCCCTTTGCGACGCGAGCGGACCTGGAGGCCAAGAACATGGTCCAGGTGGCGCACTGTGTGGCCGAGGCGGCGCTGTGGCGGGAAAATAGCGTGGGCGCCCACTTTCGATCAGACTTCCCGGAAGCGAGCCGTCCGGGCTGGAAACTGCACAGTCACATCTCTTTGACGGAATCGTCTACGGGGCCAACAAGGCAGAGGAAGTCCGGGCTGGTAGTGGCCCTGCGGCCTCCGAAGGCGCGATCACGCGGCCGGTAGCGCTCAATTCCCGCGTGAGGAAGGTCCGGTAGTAGCGCAGCACCTTGCGGACGTACTGGCGGGTTTCGTCGATCGGCGGAAGCGAGCGGTACCGGTCCACGACATGTTCCCCGGCGTTGTAGGCGGCAAGTGCCAGTGGAAGATTCCCACGGAATCGATCCAGCAGCTGCCGGAGGTACTTGGTGCCGCCGCCGATATTGTCCTCCGGATCGTACAGATCCTGCACCTCCAATCGAACTGCGGTCTGCGGCATCAGCTGCATGAGGCCGATGGCGCCGGCCCGTGATACCGCCATCGGATCGAAATCCGATTCAGCTTTGATGACCGCGCGGATCAGCGCCGGGTGCAGTTGATGCTGGCGCGAGAAGCGGCTGATCATCGGCTCCAATTCCCGTTCCGAGATCAACGGGTGCAATCGATTGGGATGCAGGTCAATCCGGCGATAGCGGACGTCGGACGGCACGTTCGTGAGGGAGATCGTCCCTCTGGCATCGATATATTGGTAGATTTCAGCCTGGGCGACCGGGCCGGTGCACAGGAGGCAGCTCGTGGCGAGCAGGCCGGTGATTCCAAAACCTCTGAACAAGTCGAAGGGTTTTCCAGTATTCAGCATGGGCAAACGATAGCAGTCTTCGATGACCTGTCAAGAACAATGCAGATCCTGTGCCCTTGAAGCGATTTGGAAATTGGTTTGAAAACAATAAGATGGGAAGTCAATGCGAGGACGCCGGTTCCAAAAAACGGTCCCGTGCCCCGATAAATAGGTCCCCCAGCTTCCGGGTCAATGGGCCGGGCCTTCCCGCTCCGATCACACGGCGGTCGACGGAAGCCACCGGCATGATTTCCATGCTGGTGTTGGTGAGGAAGCACTCGGTCGCTCGATACAAGTCGTCGGGCGTGAAGCGCGCTTCTTCTACCCGGACGGGAAGTTCTCTCGCCAACTGAATTACGATCATTCTCGTGAGGCCGTCCAACAGGCCGCAGTCAACGGACGGCGTGCGCAGGACTCCGTTTGCCACGAAAAAGAGATTACTGACCGTGCATTCGGTCAGCTGGTGTTCCGCGTTGAGAAAGATGCTGTCGAACGCGCCCGCTGCGATGGCCTCCCGTTTGGCAAGGATGTTATTGAGAAAGTTGGTGGCTTTGATCCGGGGAGACAATGCCTCGGGCGAGTTTCTCCTGGTCTCGGCAATGATCAAATCGACGCCCTTTTCATAGAGGCCTGCGGGTGGAGCCGTGAGTGGCTTGGCCATGACCACGACGGTCGGGGAAGGGCAGAGTGAGGGGTCCAGCCCGATGTCGCCGGCTCCGCGCGAAACCGTAATCCGCAGGTAGGCGTCCTGTCGCGCATGGCCCACCTGATTGCGCGCCATTGCTTCGTGCAGGAGATCCGGCCAGCGTTCCCTGGGAATGGGAACCGCCAAGCCGATGGCATCTGCCGATCGGAAGAGTCGCGCCACATGTTGGTCGCACATGAACAGGCGATGTCCATACGAGCGAAGTGTCTCGTAGACTCCGTCACCATAGAGGAATCCGTGATCGAACACCGAGATGAGCGCCTCCTCCTGTTTCACAAATCTGCCGTTCAGGTAGATCCACATGGCCGGGGTCTCTAGGAGAGCGCGCTCAAGAAGGCCTGGGCCTTGTGAAGGGTTTCTTCATACTCGCGCGCGGGGTCAGAGTCGGCCACGATCCCGGCGCCGACCTGCAGGTACCCTTTGCCGTTTCTCATGACCAGCGTTCGTATCAAAATATTGAAGTCGAGATCGCCGCTCCAACTGACATATCCCATCGAGCCGGTGTAAGGACCACGGCGAACCGGTTCCAGTTCCTCGATGATCTCCATGCAGCGAATTTTGGGTACGCCGGTAATCGTCCCACCCGGAAAGACGGCGCGGAGCAGATCGAAGCCGGTGGCGCCATGTTTCAACGTGCCGACGACCTGGGAGACCAGGTGATTGACATGGGAGTATTGTTCCAATGTCATGAGCTCCTGCACCTGAACGCTTCCAAACCTGCAGACCCGCCCGAGGTCGTTCCGCTCAAGATCCACCAGCATGACATGTTCGGCGCATTCTTTTTCGTTCGAGCGGAGTTCTTCCGCCAGCTGCCGATCGGCGGCGGCGGTTTCGCCGCGGGGCCGGGTTCCGGCGATCGGCCGCGTATCCACTCGCCGTCCGTGGAGACGGGCGAGTCGTTCAGGTGAGGAGGAGATGAGGCTGGTGTGGTCGAAGCGGAGCAATCCGGAGAACGGCGAAGGATTGAGTGCACGCACTCGGCCATAGGCAAGCAGATCGGCCTGGATCTCCGGTCGTGGCGAGCGGGCCTCGCAGGTGACGGCGAACCGGTGGGAGAGGTTGGCCTGGTAGATGTCGCCCCGGGCGATATAGTCCTGGCAGCGGCGGATGCGGTCGATGTACGACGACCGTTGCTGCTCCGGCGAGAAGGTGAGGCGATCGAACGCCTCGCAGCAAGTTCCGGCTGCGGCGGGGCCCGACAAGCGGGCTTCCAGCTCGGCGAGACGGTCGCATCCTTCCCGAAACAGTTTCTCCCGCGGCTCGCCCAAATATCGCTCGAGCGGGGGGCAGAACATCAGCACCAGGTGGTCGAGTTCGTGGTCGATCGCCGTCACCAGATCAAAGAAGGCAAATTCGAGATCGGGAGCCTCGAGATCATCGAGTGCCGCCGACGGCAGGCTTTCAAACTGGCGGGCGAGGTCGTAACTGAGGTAGCCGACCGCCCCTCCGAAAAAGGGTGGAGCATCAGGGGGACGAGCGATGTAGGAATTCCCGACCAGTCGCGCGAGGCGCTGAAACGGGGCCGGACCCGATTCTTCGTAACCCTGCGCCGTGCGTTGCACGTACCGGTCGCCTCTTCCGCGCAGCACCTCGTAGGGATCGCTGGCGAGGAACGAATAGCGACCCATGGTCGTCCGCCCGTTGCCGCTTTCGAAGAGGACGGACGGGCGTCGAGGCGCGGCGATTTTTGCGTAGAGCTCGAACGGGCTTGCCGCTGGGCGCGGACGCGTCACCACGAGGGGCGAAGGAGGGCCCTGCAGAAAGGGGATCGCTGGAGACATCGCCAATGGCATGGTAGACGTGCGCTCTTGAACCGGAGTCAGATCCGTCACTATACCGCAGCGGACTTCCACAGGGACAGACCCTCGAACGGCTTGACATTGCGCGCAGCGTTCTGCTTAAATTGCGCGCCCATCATTGGCAGAGTCCTGCTCATGTGCTCCATGTGCACTCGCCTTCCGTGGGTTTGGCATGCCCCCTCCACAAGATCCGTTCTACGCGGGGCTCGGCCAGGCCGTTCGAATCGGAACGGAACTCCTGGCTGCGCTGATCGTCGGAGGTGGGCTTGGATGGGCCATCGACACCTATGTGCTCGGGTCGACTCCCTGGGGGCT
>JBQTIO010000175.1:0-2537 GCA_052388075.1 Nitrospiraceae bacterium | reverse complement strand
GCCAGCGCCGCGGTATGCGATCCGGCCGCCATTTGTCCTGGCTGGGTCCGACCTGCCTTGAGGGCGATGATCGGTTTCCGCCTGCCTACCCGCCCGGCAATCTGCCGGAACCGTTGAGGCTCGACGATGGTTTCGAGGTACAAGAGAATGACATCGGTGTTCGGGTCCTGTTCCCAGTACTCCAGCAGGTCGTTCACGGTGACGTCCACATGATTGCCGACGCTCACGAAGCTGGAGATACCCAGATTCACGCGCTGGGCCGCCATCACTACGGCGAGGCCGAGCCCGCCGCTTTCGGACGCGATGGCGACCCGACCGGCTGGCGGAAATACGGGGGTATAGGTCGCATTGAGACGGACGGCAGGATCGAGATTCATGAGACCGAAGCAGTTCGGCCCGAGGAGGCGAAATCCGTGCTGGCGAACTCGTGCACGCAGCTGCTGGTCGAGCGAGGTGCCAATCACGCCTGTTTCGGCAAATCCTGCCGCGATGAGGACAACGGCAGGAATCTTCTTGACAGCGCAATCGTCGATGACTGAGAGGACGAGATGGGACGGTAGGGCAATGACGGCCAGATCGACGGGGTCGCGAATAGCCGTCAGCGACGGGGACGCCCGCAGGCCCGCAATCTCGGTCGTATGTGGATTGACCGGGATGACCGATCCGGCAAACCCGCTTCCCTGTAGAGATTCGAGAATCCGATGTCCGATGCCGGTCCGCTCACGGGAAGCGCCGATGACGGCGACGGTGCGCGGACAGAAGAAGGGTTTCAGCGACTCCATGATGGGCGAGTGTTGGAGTGCTGCCATGGCGAAGGTTCTGGGGCATGGCCCCTTTCGTTGAGCTAGCTGACAGCCTCGAAGGGCGTGACCGAGCGAATGTAGGACAGCACGTCGAGTATCTGCTGATCCGTCAACCTGCCGCGGAAGCTATGCATCGGGGTGAACAACACGCCGTTTGTGATCGCGATCAGGAGTTCCCAATCGGTTTTTGAGCGCGAGGCGATCGACTGAAGGTTAGCCGGTCGTACGATCAAGTCCTGGCTATCCGGGCCATTCCCATCCAGTTTGCTCCCATGGCAACGGAGGCACTGCTGTTCATACACCCCTTGTCCGGTAATGGGATTCCCGCGAGGCATCTGTGCGGACACCCAGGGCGTGCCGAGGAAGACGAGCAAGATGACTGCGGTCAGCAGCGTCTTCATCGGCAATTCCTTTCACCGGAGCACGAGAACGGGACAGGTGGCGTGATGAACAACCGCATGGGAGACGCTCCCCATGAGGAAGCGGGAGATTCCTTTACGTCCATGCGAGGCCACAATCACGAGATCCGCCTTCGTCGCCTCCTCCGCGAGGGTCGCCGCCGGATTGCCCACCGCCACCTTGGTACTGACCGTATACCGGGAATCCAGGAGCTTGGCTGCGGTGGACTTCACAAAGTCCTCCGCATAACGCTCGGCGGCCTCCCACCAGGCCTTGGATCCCAGCGGGTCGTAGGGATCCTCCAGTCCGACCGGGACCACGACATGGTATACGCAGAGGTCGACCGGACCGGCGAAGCGATGCTTCGTCAGCCATTGTGTGATCCGGTCGGCATCCTCTCGGCCTTGAACGGCGACGAGCACCCGATGAATCGCCCGTGCAGACCCTCTGGCAATCAAGGTCGGGCGGGAGCCGTGCATGAGCACTCGATGGGACACGCTGCCGAGAACCACTTCGGACAGGCGTCCCAGCCCGCGCGCCCCGACGACGACCAGATCGGCCGAGACGTTGTCACCACTCTCAAGAATGATCTGAGCGGGGCTGCCGATCTCGTTAATTTTTCTCACCGACGTGATGTCGGGGGGGAGCATGGAGGCGGTGCGTTCCAGCAGTTTGCGCCCCGCTTCGACCATCGAATTACGAAAATCGTCGTAGCCCTGCATGTTGGCTGCCTCGGCCACGATCGGATACTCGAAAAACCCGAGATCGATACCGTGCACCAACGTGACGTCGGTCGGATGATACAGATGAAATGTCTGAGTAACGGCGGCGAAGGCCTGGTCGGACCAATCAACACCGATGACGACTCTCATGGCGAAGTCTCCCCGATTCCTAGAACAACGGATGCGGCGCGGTACCGAAGGGAAGGACACGCGGTGATTCGCCGACATTCCCTCGAATGCGCCAGGCTTCCTCCTCGAATGCCAGGTAGTGCACTTCTTCGTGCCAGCTGTCGATGGGGACATACAGACCGCTGGTCTTGGAGACCGCCCAGAGATGCCCCGTACAGGTAACCTCCAGTACTGCATTCCGCCCCGATCCGACCTTGGTGACCTTCGTAAAGAGATGCGTGCTGGCAATCTCACCGTATTCGTCGAACAGTTCCTTCCAGACTTTGCGGATGTCCTCTTTCTTCAGCCCGTGATAGTTGTACTGGGAAGCATAGGCGGCCATGACCATCTCGAGATCGTGAGCTTTGATCGCCTGTTCGGCACGTTCAAACACGGCCACCACCGCGTTGACCGTGGACTCGTCCACTTCGATCGCAGCACCGGC
>JBQTIO010000174.1:0-11959 GCA_052388075.1 Nitrospiraceae bacterium | reverse complement strand
GAACCACGCCGACTGATTGGATCAAGCGAACAAAGGGCGCCGCACTCCCGTCCATCACGGGCATCTCATTCGCCGTCACATCAACATAGACATTATCGACCTCAAGGCCGGCCAGGGCGGCGAGCACGTGCTCAATGGTCTTCACCTGGAACCCGTTGCCGCTGATAGCCGTGCACAGCTCGGTGGGAACGCAGTGCTGGATCGAGGCCGCAAGGGATGCGCTGGCATTT
This sequence comes from Nitrospiraceae bacterium, assembly GCA_052388075.1. GTDB lineage: Bacteria > Nitrospirota > Nitrospiria > Nitrospirales > Nitrospiraceae > Nitrospira_D. Next base: position 11,729 of record JBQTIO010000174.1, on the reverse strand, counting down.
CCATTTCGGCTGACGAATACGACTCCGGTGTCGGGTGGAGCGGGTCGAAGCGTCATCGTCACGGACTGGCCCGAGTGGAGACCGACTCCCGAACATGTTACCGCCGAGGCTAGTGTTTGTTGATTTCGCACAGGCCCTCCGTCACGCTAAAATCAAAGATGTGGCGACACATGAGCAATTCATGTGCCAATGATATGTTAGCGTAAGTTTTTGATACTTAAATAGAAATCGTTCGCTTGCAGAAATGAAGATTGTGTTGGAAAAAGCACAACTGTTGTTTTTCAGGGGTATAACTAAGATCAAGAGAAACAGACAGCCTTCCTGATGTGGTCCGACAATGGAATGAAGCAAGCTTTGAACCGGTTAATCCAGAGACAGATATCACGTGAGTCGGCAGTCCGGCAAGTAAGGGGCCTAGGGAATCATTCAGGAGCGCCTCACCGCGTCCCTGGCTGGTCACGTCACGGATCGGGCCGCCGCGCTGGGACCAGTCCGTTCGAAGGACGGTGCTGATGAAAGGCCTACGGATCACCTTTGCCCAACGAGCCTGGGAACGGAGCGCCCGCATCCTCGTTGGCGAAAGCCGGGCCTAGGACAACTCCACAGGGTCAGCCCGCATGGTTGATCCCCTCTCTAAAGGGTAAGACCAGAAAACGTCCTCTCCGGGCGCATTCTGCGGGACTCTCCGAACCTCCCCACCGAACACAGTGGAACTGCCCTGGAAAAAAAAGGGAATTTGCTAACTGAGGTGGTACTACGCTTGCTATATTTTGTTGAGCATCAACGACTCGTGGGCTCTCGGCGCGGCTATGAGAACGACAACACAACCGAAACAGAGGAAAACGAAAACAGTCGTCACGTCGACGCACGGGCGTCGTCGGTTCGCCGACGCATTCCTTACCCCGTTACCCTTTGACGGCTCACTGCTTGCGCTCGAGTCGCGCATCATGTTCGACGGCGCTGCCGTGGCCACGGCCAGCACCGTGACCACCGAGCAAGTTGCGCAACAGCAGGCCGAGGCCTTCTTCACGGCTGAAGAAGCGGCGGCAGCCGACACGGCGCCCGCTGCGCCGACGGGAGAACCACAACCCACCAACACCGACCTAGCCTTGTTCGATGCCCTGGCGGCGTACGATGCGTCGACAGCCCGCCAGGAAATCGTGTTCCTGTCCCCCAGTGTCCATGAGTACCAACAGCTCCTCGACGGCATCAGCCCCAATGTGGAAGTGATCGTGCTCGACCCTGCCCGTGACGGCATGGAGCAGATGGCCGAGGTCTTGGCCGGTCGCAGAGACCTTGACGCCATTCACATCATCTCCCACGGAGCCGAAGCTGAATTGACCCTCGGCAGCGCGAGGCTGACACTCCAGTCCATGAACGGTGTCTATGCCGACGAACTTGCGGTGATCGGCCAATCCCTCAACGAGAAGGCCGATCTGCTGATCTATGGTTGCAACTTCGGCCAGGGCGATCTCGGCCAGCAGGCAGCGGGTAGATTGGCGGAGCTGACAGGGGCAGATGTGGCGGCTAGTAGGGACAATACCGGCCATGCGGACCTGGGGGGCGATTGGGACTTGGAACAGCGCGCTGGAGATATCGAGACTGCTCTCGTCCTGTCTGATGCAGTTACCAAGGAGTGGATGGGGCTATTGGCCGAGAATATCCTGGAATCATATGAGCCGATCTTTACAGACATGAGCGACCAGGCCTACGAGATCAAGTCGGACCAATCATGGGGGCAGACGTTCAGTTACGACAGTCCAGGTGGAACCTATACTGTCAACCGCATTGGTCTCGTCCTCTACCGCGACACAGCGGCGGCCTCGCAAGTCGTCACAGTGTCCCTGCGCTCCTCTTGGAACGGCCCCGTGATCGCGAGCGGCCAGGTCTCGAGCGCGACCCTAGGAACGACCGAAGCCTGGGTTCATATCGACCTGACCACGCCAGCAACCCTCACGGACAATGCCACCTATTACGTCAGAGTTGAATCGAATACTCTTGCCGGAAAAGTGTTCGTTGGCGTCCACGACGCAGGAATCTATGCCAAAGGAGACCTTATCAACATGAGCGGCGCCCCCGAAACTCCAAAGGATCTGGCCTTTCGGATCATCGAGGCTACCGCGAATACCGCCCCAGTGATCACCAACCTTAATGGGGACGCGCTGGCCTACAACGAAGGCGACGGAGTAGTGGCTATTGAGCAAGGCGGCAACGCCACGGTCAGCGATGTCGATTCGGTCGACTTCGACACCGGCAGCTTGGTTGTTTCCTTCGCGGCCGGCAGCGACAGCGCCGAGGATGTGCTGGCCATCCGCAACGAAGGGACCGGCGCAGGGCAGATCGGGGTCTCCGGCTCGAATGTCACCTACGGCGGCGTCACCATCGGCACCTTCGCCGGCGGTTCCGGCGGAGCGAACCTCATCGTCACCTTCAACAGCAGCGCGACTCCCGCGGCGGCACAAGCGCTCATCCGCAACATCACCTATCAGAACACCGACACCGACGCCCCCACCACCGGCGCGCGCACCGTGCGCTTCGAGCTCACCGATGGGGATGGCGGTAGCAGTGGCCCCCACGATACGACGATCACCGTGACCTCCGTCAACGATGTGCCGGTGTTGACGACGAACTCACCACTGCCTGTTCCAGAAGAATCCACTCAGACGATTACCTCTGCCTATCTATCAGTAACCGATCCCGATCACTCCCCGGCACAGATTATTTACACCCTGACCAGTCTGCCCGGCGGTGGAACCGTGCGGCTGAACGGCTCAGCTCTTGGGATAGGCGACACGTTTACCCAGGATGACATTAATAATAATCGGGTGACGTACAGGGATAGCGATGAAGGCGCGAGTGCGAGTTTTTCGTTCACGATCAGCGACGGCATAGCTGTGGTCGGTCCAGCCACATTCGTTATCAATGGACAACCCGTGAATGACGCCCCGCAGCTCGACGCTAGTCGGAGTCCGGTGCTGAACGCGATCGCCGAAGACACCGGGCCCCCCGTAGGCGCAGTGGGTACGCTGATCTCCCAGCTCGTCGATTTCTCCATGCCCGCGGGCCAGGTGGACAACGTGACCGATCCGGACGCCGGCGCGTTGCTCGGCATCGCCGTGACGGCGGCCGATACGACGGACGGAACCTGGTACTATTCCACCAATAACGGGACGAGCTGGCTCGCGCTGGGCGCGGTCACAAACACCAATGCGCGGCTGCTCGCAGCCGATGGGAACACACGGATCTACTTTCAACCAAACGCCAATTACACTTGGACCCTGGCAAACGCGGTGACCTTTCGGGCCTGGGATCAAACGACTGGCACCAATGGTGGCGTGGCCGACACTTCGACAAATGGCGGCACGACGGCCTTCTCAACTGCCACCGACACGGCGGCCATTACGGTGACAGCGGTCAACGATGCGCCGGTGAACACGATGCCGGGCGCCCAAGGCACGCCCCAGAACACGCCGCTGGTGTTCTCCACGGGCAACGGCAACACGATCACGGTGGCAGATGCGGACGTGGGTGTAGGCGCGCTCCAGGTGGCGCTTAGCGCGACCAACGGCACCGTGCTGGTCGGCCCGGTGGTGGGAGCGGCCACCGTCAGCGGTGACGGCAGCGCCACGGTGACTATCACCGGCAGCATCGGCGATGTGAACAGTGCCCTGTCGGGCATGAGCTTCACGCCGAACCTCAACTACAACGGCGCGGCGAGCCTGCAGATCAGCACCGACGACCAGGGCAACACCGGTGCCGGTGGGCCGCAGTCGGATATCGACACCATCGCCATCACGGTAGCCAACAACATCCCAGCCGCGGTGAGCATGAGCGCGGGGGCGCTGACCTACATCGAGAACGACCCGCCGATTGTGGTCGACCCGAACCTGACGGTTGCCGATCCGGACAATGCAGTGCTCGATCATGCGCACATGACGATCACGGGCGGCTACGTGAACGGTCAGGACCTGCTCGAGTACGTGTTCAACCCGTTGCTGCCGGCAATCACTGCGAGCTGGAATGCGGCTGCGGGCGAGCTGACATTGGCAGGGGCAGCGAGCGCCGCGGAGTACCAGCAGGCGCTGCGCACGGTGACCTACCGCAACCTGAGCGAGGCACCCAGCGCCGCGCTGCGCACCATCACCGTGGAGATGGAGGATGGGATCAGCGTGGACGCGGGCAGCTTCGCCAGCCGCACGCTCACGGTGACCCCGGTCAACGATGCGCCGGTGGGGACGGACGTAACCGTGACGACGGCGGAGGACACGCCGCACACCTTCACGGGGCTGAACTTCGGGTTCACTGACGTGGATGCGGGGGACAGTCTGAGCGCGGTGCGGATCGACACGCTGCCGGGGGCGGGAACGCTGACGCTCTTTGGGGCCGCGGTCACGGCGGGCGACGTGATCCTGGTGACGGACATCACCGCTGGGAACCTGGTGTTCACGCCGGCGCCCAACGCCAACGGCGCGGGCTACGCATCCTTTACCTTCAGCGTGCGCGACCAAGCAAATGCCTTCGATGCCGCGCCCAACACGATGACGATCGACGTGATGCCCGTCAACGATGCGCCGCTGAACACAGTGCCGGGCCCGCAGGTGGTGTCGGAGGATACCCCGTTGGCGCTGGGCGGCATGGGTGTCACGGACGTGGACGGCAACTTGAGCACGATGCAGCTGGCGGTGGCGAACGGCACGGTGACGGTCACCTTACAAGGCGGCGCCTCGATCACGGCGGGAGCCAGCGGCACCAACACGCTGACCCTCGCGGGCACGGAGGCCGACATCAACGCGACACTGGCGACCCTCGTCTATCAAGGGACGCTCAACTATACCGGCCCCGAGACGCTCACCATCACTAGCGGCGATGCAGGCAACGCGACCGACTTGGATACCGTCACGATCACCGTCACGCCGGTCAACGATGCGCCGGTCATCACCAGCAACGGCGGTGGTGCCACTGCGGTGGTCAATGTCCCTGAAAACCAGGCCGCTGGTACCACCGTCACCAGCGCCGACGTCGACGGTGGCGTGCCCGCGTACTCGATCATCGGAGGGGCCGACGCCGCCCTGTTTACGCTCGACGCAACTACCGGCGCGCTGACCTTCAACAACGCACCGGATTTCGAGGCCGCCGTGGACACAGGGGCGAACAATGTCTACGACGTCACCGTTCAAGTCGCCGACGGCAGCGGCGGCACCGACATCCAGGCCCTCAGCATCATGGTCACAGACGTTAATGAGGGTCTACCGCCACCCCCGCCGCCTCCGCCGATCCCTCCGCCAAGCCTGGTGCCACAGCCGCCAGCCCCTCCGCCCGGCGGTGGGCCCCTGACCAGTGGATCGCCTCCGTCGCAGCCTCCGATCGTGGTCGGTCCGCCCATCAGTCCCCAGCCGAATCCTGGGATTCCTGTTTTTCCTGTTGGGCTCGACAATAGTCCGGGTGGTACTGCACCGCCATTATCAGAAGCGACGAGGGCTCCCGCTCCCAAAGGTGGGAACATATCAGGACCTTCCGTTCCGCTCATGCGCGAGCTGCGCGGCTATCTCGAAGAGAGGTTTACTCCGCTGACTTATCAAGCCGATGAAGAAGTTCGTAGGGCCTTCGGTGGGCAAACCCTCGAGAAGGCTCCGGCGCCGCTCAGCTGGGCCTTTCGGAAGACTCTCAATACCTTGGAGGAGGATCTACGACGCGCCACGGACACTTCTGAGCGCAATCGGCAATTCGTAGTAGGCGTTACGAATATGGGAGGGATCAGCCTCACGGCCGGAGTCATCACCTGGCTGCTACGTAGCGGGTCTCTACTGGCCAGCTTGACTGCCACCCTGCCTGCTTGGCGGCACTTCGATCCGCTCCCCGTCGTCCTCGTCGGCGATCGAAAGCGTCGCAAACGCAAAGCGGATATGGCTACCGCTGCCGATCATGAAAACAAGCAATTCCGCGGGCTCAAAGACCTCCTTGATAGAAAAGGGGAAAATGAGCGTTCCGACGGTGAAGGCATGGCAGCATGAAGCGATTTGGCCCCCTCGCGTGGATCAGCTTCAGCCTGACGTGCCTGACTCTCGGTGTATTACTTGCCGGCGACTCGCTGGTCGGATTGTCGTCTGGTTCTTTCAGCAGCACCGCAGAGTATCGAAGGGCTCTTTCCGAAGCCCTCGCGGTCCAATACTCCCATCTCGCCGAGCGGAATCATTCTGACACCATCCAAGTCGGATTGGCTCTCTTGATCGAACGGAACCCTCAAATCCTGTCGGCCGCCATTCAACTGACCTCCGGTGCGACGTTCGCCCAGGCCGGAGATCACCGACGGCACTGGACGCAGCTCGAGGGCGATCACTCCACGATCGATCACATCCAAGTCCCGATTTTCAACGGTGACGACCCGTGGGGGACGCTACAGGTTGCCTTCAAGCCTGTCGCCGAATCAGGCGACGCCTGGTCATTCGCCCATCCCTGGACCCGATTTCTCCTGTTCGTCGCTCTCGCGGGATTCGTCAGCTACCTGCTGTTCATGAAACGTACGTTCCGCCACTTAGACCCGTCGGCCGTGATTCCGCCGCGTGTCAAGCATGCATTGGACGTGTTGGCGCAAGGGGTCGTGATGCTGGACCAACAGGGTTCCATTGTGCTCGCCAATACCGCGTTTGCCAAGCGGGCGGGCTTGCCGTTGGACAAGCTGATCGGCTCGAGCTTATCTCGACTGCCCTGGACTCAGGCGGCGCCCTCGACCGAGGCATTGAACGAGCCCTGGACCCTGGCTCTGAACACCCGAGCGGCACAGACAGACGTGCGGATGGTGCTGGCCGATCCGTCGGGCAAATCTTGGCACTTCGTCGTCAGCAGCGCCCCGATTCTCGACGAGCGGGGGCGCCTGCGAGGCGCTGTGGTATCCTTAGATGATGTCACGGAACTGGAAGAAGCCAATGTAGCGCTCAGCAGCGCGGTGAAGGAATTGGAACAATCGCAGGCAAAAATCATGAACCAAAATTTGGAGCTTGAGCACACTAACCAGTCGCTGGTCGTCGAGATCGCTGAGCGGAAGAAGGTCGAATCAGAGCGCGAGGTACTCAATCGCCGCCTGCAGGAAGCCTCCCGGCAGATCGGTATGGCCGAGGTGGCAGCCTCCGTCCTGCACAATGTGGGGAACGTGCTGAACAGTGTCAATGTGTCGGTCGGCATGATTCACAAGACTCTTGAGCGGACCCCTGTCGGCAAGTTCGGCCGTATCGGACAAATGGTCCGAGATCACATGAACGACCTAAGCGTCTATCTGGCCCAAGATGAAAAGGGGAAACAAATTCCCTCCTATCTGGTGAAGCTGGCTGAGCAGGTGAACACCAACTTCGCCGGCATCAATAAAGAGCTCGACGCGCTCGACAGCAACGTCGAACACATCCGGCGGATCATCACGGCTCAACAGGGCCTCGCCAAGCCTCAGGTCCTGCTGGAGCCGATTCAGTTGAGGGATGTCATCGAACAGGCCCTGGCCATCAATCGGGACAGCCTGGGACGGGGTGGAATCGCTGTCGTACGTGATTATGCCGAGCTACCGGCCACGATGTGCGACCGGCATCAGATTCTTCAGATTATGGTCAACCTGATCAATAATGCGATCCATGTCATGAAGGCCGTGCCGGGTCGCTCCCATCGCCTGACGGTGACGATCGGTTACCACCCCGAAAGCCGCGAGCGGGCGCAGATTCAGGTGCGTGACACGGGCATCGGCATCAAACCGGATAATTTCAAGCGCCTGTTCACACAAGGTTTTACCACGCGCGAGGGAGGGCAGGGCTTAGGCCTTCACAGTTCATTCCTTGCGGCCAAGCTCTTAGGAGGGACCCTGTCCGCCGCGAGCGAGGGGGAAGGGAAGGGGGCCACGTTCACGCTCGATTTGCCACTCGCGCAGGTTACCCTGGCAGCCTGAAGGTTCCAAAGGCGGAGGAAACTCATGCTCAAAGATCAACGCAAAACAGCTACCGAGAATCGACGTATCCTGGTCATCGACGACAATCTCGCGATCCACGAGGATTTCCGAAAAATCCTGGCGACAAACACCGCCTCCAACGAACTCGATCAGGCGGGGGCGTCCCTTTTCGACGAGGAGCCGGTTGCCGTTCACGGCGAATCCTTCGAATTGCGTTTCGCTGACCAAGGAGAAGTCGGCTTCCGCATGGCGGAGCAGGCCGTCGCCGCAAGGACTCCATACGCGCTGGCCTTCGTCGATATGCGCATGCCGCCGGGATGGGACGGTCTCCAAACCATCGAACAGATCTGGAAGGCCGACCCCGATATTCAGGTGGTGATTTGCACCGCATTCTCCGATCATCCCTGGCATGAGATTGTGGCACGGATCGGAAAAACCGACCGACTGCTGATCTTGCGTAAACCGTTCGATGCTGTCGAAGTAGAGCAGCTGGCTGTCTCCTTAACCTGCAAGTGGGAGTTGGCCCAAAGGGCAAAACTGCAGATCGACTACCTCAACGGACTTGTGGAGCTTCGGTACAAAGAATTGCAGGACGCCAACGTTCGATTGGAAAAAGAGGTGGCTGCCCGCACCGCGGAGTTGTCGAATCGCAATGAGCAGCTTCAACAAATCGTGAACGTACTGCGACAAACGATCAATACTGCAGAAAGTCCGAACTCGGCGTAAGTTTCTCGCTCGCATGAGCCACGAGATTCGCACTCCGAGGCGCGGGATCCTCGGTATGAGCGAATTGCTCCTGACAACGTAGCTGTACATCCGACAAATCCGATTCGTGGAGACCGTCGTCAGGGGTAAGGCGCCTTATGCCTCACCGAATCATGCCCAGCTCCCACCCCCACTCGCCAATACTGTGAGACCCATCGAAGTTCCGGATGTGCGGTGCAGCGGATCTCGTGAGTATCGGTTGACTCGACTGAGGTGGAGAACCGGCAGTCGCTATGTGGCGAATCGTCTGAAGGAAATGAAGCGGCGTCCCGCCCCTGTCGCAATGTGTTTCGCGACAAACGGGACGAACTGATCGGGAGGAAGAGGCTGGCTCACGAGAAACCCTTGGACCTCTTCGCAGCCGTGTTCACGCAGAAAGTCGAGCTCGTCTTGCGTCTCAACCCCTTCGGCAAGGACGCGCAGTCCAAGGTTGTGCGCCATTGCGATCACGGTTTGGGTGATCGATGCGTCCCGCTGGTTTGCCGCGATGTTCCGAACGAAGGACTGGTCAATCTTTAACGCATTGATGGGGTATTGCTGCAGATGACGCAACGACGAGAAACCGGTGCCGAAATCGTCGAGCGACAGCTGCACGCCGACGGCTCGTAAATCCTGAAGCGTCGCAACGGAGCGTTCGAGATTCCTGAACGCGATTGTTTCCGTCAATTCTAAGGCAAGCAGTTCCGGCGGAAACTTCGTGTCAGCCAGCACATGGGCGACTGTTTTGGTCAGGTTTGAATCATGAAACTGGGAGTCGGACAAATTCACCGAGAGCTGAATGGACGAATGGCCGGCCTCTGACCAACCCTTCGCCTGCGTGCAAGCCGTCCGCAGCACCCATTCGCCGAGCGCAGTTCCCATCCCCACGTCTTCGGTCATCGCCAGGAATCGGTAGGGAAACAAGACACCCATTGTCGGATGGTTCCAGCGGATCAGGGCTTCGGCCCCGACCACGGCGCCGGTTCGGAGATCGATCTGCGGCTGGTAGTACAGCACGAACTCGCCACGATCCAGGGCGTGACGAAGATCGGCCTCCAATGCGAGCCGTTGCTCGGCCTGCTCATTCATTGACAGGGAGTAGAATTGGTACCCGTTGCGACTCTGAGTTTTGGCTGAGTACATGGCCGTATCCGCGTTTTTCAATAGTGTGTGGAGGTCGGACCCATCCGTTGGGAAGCAGGCGATACCGATGGTCACCGTCACGAACACCTCATGCTTGTCTAACTGGAAAGGCTTGGCCAATTCCCGATGGATCCGTTGTGCCACGCGGCCTGCGACTTCGGGATCGGCCAGATTATTCAGCAACACTGTAAATTCGTCGCCGCCTAGTCGCGCCAAACAGGACTGGGAGTCTGGATCGGCGCGCCGCGCGACCGAGTCACTCGTCCTCACGCACTTCTTGAGTCGCTCCGCCACCCTTTGAAGCAAGAGGTCGCCCACGCCGTGGCCCAGCGTGTCGTTTACGACCTTGAAACGATCCAGGTCCATGTAAAGGATCGCGAGGAGGACCTGCTGGCGCTGCGCGTAGGCCAGGGCTTGGGTCACACGATCCTTGAAGAGGTGGCGATTCGCAAGGCCGGTCAGGCTGTCGTAGTACGCTAGAAAGTGGATTTTCTCCTCTGCCTGTTTCCGGTCCGTGACGTCTTGGAACGTGCCCGACATGCCCTCGACGCGGTTCGACTCATCACGCGCAGGCTCTGCCTGACTCTGGATGACACGCTGAGTCCCGTCGGGAACGAAGATGCGGTAGTCCAGACTGCAGCGCTGTTCCTTTACGACGCCTTCGTGGAGTGACTTCTGAACCAGGTCCCGATCCTCAGGATGGATCAGTTCAAGCAGACCAGCAAGGGTCTTGGGGAAATGCTCAGGTCTCAAGCCGAAAATGCGGGCGACTTGGTCCGTGCTCTGCAGCGCGTCCGAACGAGGATCCCATTCCCATGCTCCAAGCCCCGCAATGGACTGGGCATAACTGAGCTGCGCCGCGCTTTTCGCTAAGGCAAGGAACGCGTGGTTGGCGCGCAATAGGTACCTGACGCGGTGGGCCAGGATGAGGGGATGAAAGGGCTTGATCGTGAAATCCGAGGCACCAGCTTCGTAACTACGTGCGATGGAATCCGTATCGTCGTGACCAGTGACCATGAGAATTGGAACCTGAGCCCCACCAGGCAATTTCCGCAAAGCCGCGCAGGTCTCGATCCCGCTCATCCCAGGCAAAACGACATCAAGGAGGACGGTGTGTGGACGCAAGGTGCGAAAAACCTCCAGGGCGTGCAACCCGTCGACAGCTTCTTCAATCCGGAAGCCAGCGGACTCCAACCACTCGCGAACCATGGCACGATCGGCGGGATCGTCGTCGATGATGAGGATGACAGGCTGAGCGGGACCGCCTTCGCTTGACATCATTGTTCCCGTTTCTGCCATCTCCTCCGTGTGTCGTCTGCGCAATGGTCCGCTTCCCAATGCAGGCCCCTCGAACGAAAGGGTCGACGAGTCACAAGGAATTCCCCTTGCGAGACCATGCGGCCCGTGACGGAACAGTGCACCGACCAAGAACGTATGGTACTGGAGACGGCTGCAACGACCAAACGAAATGGGAAAACACTCTTGTATACCTGAGACTCATAAGGAGGGCCGGATGGTAAGAGAAGACAGAGTCTCGTCTAAAGGAGCCGGGGCCTGTCCACGTGGTTCGCCAGGCGGGCGATGGAGAAGACGCCGGGGCCCAGGTCTCGACTGGACTAGCGCATCGGCGACTTCAACTTTCAGTGAGCTGGGCGACGGGACTTCTTGCCGAACGGCAGTCGTGCTCTGTAGGCGATGAAGCTATCTACTGGAGTGAAACACCCTCTCTGGACCAGAGAAACATCCGGAGAGGTTCCTTTCTCTTAGGCCGCATTGGTTTGCGGTCTGAAGTCGTCCTTCAACGCTCCAAACAGAGTCTCATATTCCGCGATCACACGATTCAGCACGTCCGCCAACCGCTTCGCCGCATAGGGGTTCAGGACGATGCGATCGGTCATCTGAATCTGCACGTTGGCCT
>JBQTIO010000173.1:0-4375 GCA_052388075.1 Nitrospiraceae bacterium | reverse complement strand
ACCCGCCCATAGATCCGCTCAAACGTCAGCTGTTCCGCGACGATCAGGGCCTTGTGCAAACCTAACAGGCCGTGCCGCACGTCCGTGAGAGTCTGGCGGAGGGGGCTGGTCTGCCGGATGCGCGCTTGCTTCGACGATATCGCCATAGGGTAATTCTAGCAGGTCATCGGAAAAATGGGGGACCGGGCGGCTCCGAGCCGCCAGGCTCATCGGTCCGCATTCACTGATCGGATCTCGTGCGTCGCTGCTGTAGTTGAGGTCGAGGAAGGGGCGCAGTGGCGCGAGTCTCGCGCGCGGAAGCGGTTGTGCCCTCCGGGAGAAGCGAGGGCCACACGAACGACGGGAATATCAGGGGTCCAGGCGGGTTCCGTAGGAGGAGAACAGTTGTCCGGTGAGGCGGTGCATCCCGACGGGGTCGGTTGGGAGCTTGCGCCTGATGTAATCGTTGAGGACCAGGCCTTCGGGGGTTTTATGGACATGAGGTTTGGAGAGATTCATACGGTAGCGCTCGACGGCGTCGGCAACGCGGCTGATGAAGACCACCGTGCCGTCCGGCTCGACTCGCTCCACGACCCCGACATGGGTAAGCGGGTCATTCAGCTGGCCGTCGCCGTTGAAGTCCCACGTGTTGTCGAAAAAGACGAGGTCGCCGGGATGGGCGACCGGCCCTCGATGGAACCGGCCATGCTCCTGCACATGTGTGTAGATGATCCGGACGCCGTTCGCATGGGGATCGCTTGCCAGGCCATCATAGAGATCAATGCCGTGTTCGAGGTAGATAGCGCGCGTGACACCGGCGCAGTCGTACGCGATGTGCCGGCCCTTGCTGGTGATGGTTCTGGCGCCCACGAGCTTGACCGCGGTACGCACGATCGCGCTCCGGCTCGGCGCGAGTTCGACGGATCGACAACAGGCGCGCACCTCCGGCGTCGTGGCACGAGGGCGTTCGACCGGTGGCGTGGCGCAGCCCACCAGCGTTGCGATCGCGATCGTCGCCACGATGAAGAGGAGTCGCATAGCCTCACCGTACCGGAACGAACCGGCCTTGAGCCGTTTCACGGAGTCGATCGATGTCTTCCCGGCGGGTGACGGAGAGCGGCACCGTGCGGGTCAACTCTTCAATCAGCAGATCGGTCGTCAGCGGCGTTTGTTGGTGGAGCGCGCGATAGAGGGCCGCTACAACCGCCTGCTCGATCTCGGAACCGCTGAAGCCGTCGCTGGCGCTCACGACCTTGACCAGGTCGAACTTTGCGCTGTCCTGCTTGCGGAGGCCGAGGTGGATTTTCCAAATGGCTTCCCGTTCGCCGTCGTCCGGCAGGTCCACAAAAAAGATTTCGTCGAATCGACCCTTGCGAAGCAGTTCGGGAGGGAGCGACGACAGGTCGTTGGCCGTGGCGACGACGAAGACCTCCTGCTTCTTTTCCTGCAGCCAGGTGAGGAATGCACCGAAGAGCCGACGGCCTAAGCCGGCGTCGGCTTCGCCACTTCCGCCACCGGCCACCATCGCCTTTTCGATTTCATCGATCCAGAGGACGATCGGCGACAATGATTCGGCCGTCTCGGTCGCCTTGCGGAAGTTCTTCTCCGATTCGCCGATAAACTTGTCGAACAGCCGACCCGCGTCGAGCTTAAGAAGCGGAAGCTGCCAGGCCCGCGCGATGGCCTTGGCGGCCAGCGATTTGCCGCAGCCCGGCACCCCCACGAGCATGACCCCGCGAGGCGGCGTGAGATTGAGGGCTTTGGCCTCCGGGGTGAACCCGACTTTCGCGCGCTCCAGCCAGGATTTCATGTTGGCGAACCCGCCCAACTCGAACCGGTTGTCTTCGAGGGGGTAGTATTCGAGCAGGCCGCCGTCCTTGATCGCCTGTACCTTCCGCTTGAGAATTTTCTGTACGTCATCGGCGGAGAGCGTGCCGCCTTCGACGACGCATTGCGTGACGATCTGTCGCGCCTGATGAAGCGTCAGTCCCTGTAGGGCCCGGAGGATCGCGTCGCGCTCGTCCGCCGATGGGCTCGGGGTTCTGTTGTCAGAACCCTGAATAGAACTGAGGATGCTCTGCACCACCGTCGTCGACCGGAGACGACGAGCCGGGATTCTTGGGCTGAGCGATTGCAAGACGCTCTGGAGCATGGTTTGCAACTCCTGCCGATTCGGCAGTTGCAGGTCGAGCCGGACGGCGATCTTATCGATGTCGAGCGGCAGGGCGATGGGATGACCGGTCAGGACACAGGTCGCACGTGAGCGGCTATAGACCGCCGCGACTTCCCGGAACTGGCGGGCAACAGCCGAATCTTGAAGATGCGGGGCGAGATCCTTGAGCCAAAAAATCGCTTCGACCGTGAGACTCTGCAGATGTTGGAGGACCGCCAGGGGCGCGGCCGTTATCCGACTCAAGGTCGGTTCACCGTCGGCACGAGAGAGTCCTTTGGTGATGGACCATTCGAAGAGCGGCATGCGCTCCTGGGCGGCAACCGATTGGAGCAAGGCCAGTACCCGTTCCTCCTCCACCGTCTCGATGACGATCAGCGGGTGGCTGGAGCGGATCAGAGTGCGGAGATCGTGCACGCTCGTCGACAGAGCCATAGCAGAGAAATGCTAGCACGAGGCCCGATCGTCACCAAGGAAAGGGTCAATTGACGCTGCGCGAGAGTTGGCGGTTACGGGGAAGGCGATTTCGCGCAGCGAAACCCGATCGTTGCGGAGCGTTGGTCCGGAGGCGAACCGTTGCGAGTGGCGGTCCGGAGCATGATCGGGTTGCTCTTCCACGACCCGCCGCGCAGGGACTTGTAACGGCCGCTCGTCGGGCCTGGCGGATTCCGTTCAGGCATGTAGGCGTAATAGTCGAAGCCGAACCAATCCTGCGTCCATTCCGCCACGTTGCCCGCCATATGCCGGAGCCCGTAGGGGCTTTCGCCTTCGTGATGCGAATCGACCGACGACAAGATCGGTATCTCGTGCACATGATGTTGGCCGAACATGGCGCGTCGACCGTCCGGAGCCGCCGTGCCCCAGGGAAACAGATTCCCATCGGGACCGCGCGCCGCTTTCTCCCACTCCGCCTCGGTGGGCAATCGTTTGCCCTTCGCCACGCAGAATGTCCCGGCTTCTTGCCAGGTCACGTAGAGCGCCGGCCAGCGCGTCAGAGTCTGATCGGAGACCGCGTGCACGGTGATGACGTGCCAGATCAGCTTCTGGAGCTCATCCGGAGGGTGGTCGTTCCGCTGCTGAAGAAATGCCACGTATTCACCAAGACTCACTTCGTCGCGATCCATCTCGTAGGTATCCAGCCAGATCCGGTTCTGCGGCAGTTCCGTGTCGTCAAACTGGGTCCAGTGCCCGTAGGGGTCGCCATCGACTCGCTTGCTGCCGAAGAGAAAGAATCCGGCAGGGATCGCGACCGTGGAGGCGGATTGAGCCAACGCGGCGATGGCGGTGAGGTGGTGGGCCAGTTTCTGTGGGGGTTTCGGCGACCCCGATGCGGCTGGTACGGTTGCGGCTCCGGACAAGAGGAGGAAGGACACGAACGGGAGGGCCCATCGGCACGCCATCACGTTTTGCTCGGCGATTCGAGTGCTTTGCTGATCTCTGCGATCAGACGCCGTTCGATTTCGGCGGTTTCTTCGACGCTCGCGCTCAGGATACGGCCGCCTTGCGCCACCTTTTCGAATTCCGCCTTGACCCCGAGCTTGGTGACCTGAGCGGGAAGCGCCTCGAGCGAAATCAGATATTGGTTGCGGAAGCCGGCCACTTCGAGCGATGCAGGGCTCGAGACCTTGCGCTCCGTCACGTACACCGCTTTCTGGTCGGTCTTGATGCCGACTTTCAGATGATAGCCGTTCCGCGCCAGCGCTTCCTCGACGACTTTGGTGACGGTGCCGAGCGGGCGGGGGAGCGTATCGAACTGCGCGCCCTTGTCGTCGACCTTGAGGTGCCGTGCCGCTTGCGCCGCTGCGGCTCGTTGGACTTCCGCGCTCATGTGCTTGGCCTGAGCGAGCTGCAGTTCCAATCGGTCGGCCAGCTGTTGGGTCTCTGTCTTGGCCGACTCAGTCGCCTTCTTCGCATCGCGGAGTTCTTGATTGAGCAGATCGATCTGCTGCTGCATGACTTTGTTCCCATCCTGCAACGAGGTCAGCAGGGATTCCTGCCTTGTGACCTGTTTCTTGAGCTGGTCGTTCTCCACTTTCAGGGGGGACTCGTCCGGCTTGCAGCCGGGCGCTGAGACGCACAGCAGGAAGATGGCAAGCCAAGCAGCGGCGCAACCGGATTTCGCAATCGGTCGGAGCATGTTTTCCTCCAGGTACTGCGGGCGATTATCCATGCTTCATGCCGACTTGTCCATGATGGAATGCGCAAATTGACCCTGTCTGTTCCCGA
>JBQTIO010000172.1:0-21503 GCA_052388075.1 Nitrospiraceae bacterium | reverse complement strand
CGAGTCCAGGCCGTGCGAGTACCCGAAGGCCCGCTGGTACAGCACCCAGAACACCCCAATCGCCAAAATCGCAAAATAGCCGATCTTCACGGGCTTCGAATCGTACCATAGCGAGATGTCATACCCTCGCCCCGAACTGTCTGCAGCCATGTTCCCTACCTCCTTCTGTTTAGAGAAATTGTAAATCGATTCTCCCTGCTTATGGTCCCCGTTGAGGTTCGTAGGTTCCAGGAAGGCACAAAGGATCCGCCAGACTTTCTCATCGACTACCGGTAATACTATCCAGAGGAATTCAACATTGCAACCATGCGGTGTTTCTCTGCCTTTTCCTGTGGTTGGGGCAACCCTGTCCCCATCGTCCTGCCAGCGGCCCACAAGGGGGCTCCCCTCCTAGGTCGACTGCTGCCCCGCTTCCCGGCGCTACTTTCGGGGGGCTGCTCCACCTCCTGGGGAATAGCGAGACGCATCCTCGACGACTAAGTTGACCTCAGACGTTCAACAAGGAGATGGGCCCTGACATGGCTGGTCGACTGAGTTCCATGCGCACGATTGAATGCCTGCTCACCGGAGTGCGCGATCAGCTTGAGGCGGACGGATGTATCCTGGAACCCTCAACTGATCACAGTACCGTCATCTCCCCCGATCGCTTGGAATCGGGAGATTACGTCAAGATTCGGCTCTGGCTCCCGAATGAGACGCAGGCCATCACCATCAGTTTGGCCGAGATCCAATGGATCAAGGGAAACTGGCTGGCGATAGAAGCGATCCAGATGAGCCACCAGGAACGACTGAAACTGAGGCAGTTCGTCCAGGCCGCTCAACCGGATTCTCTCACCCAACCAACAGTGCGGAGCGACCAGGTTCTTGTTCGCGCGTAGTGAGGTCCCCGCCCAGTGTCGTAGCACGAGTGACGGCGGATTATCGTTCCGCCTCTGTGAGGTTCTCCTCGTCCTCGAGCTCTTCGAGGTCTGAATCCGGCTTTCCTTTGGTCGTGGAGGGATGGAGGCCATACTTTCTGAGCATTTTATAGAAATCAGCCCGGTACCGTCCGGCGAATTGGGCGGCGCGAGAAATATTGCCGCCGGTGAGTTGGAGTACATTCTTCAAGTAGGTGCGCTCGAATTCCTCTTTAGCCTCGGTCAAGGGCTTGAGTGGTGCATCGGGCGACACGCTGACCGAGGGTAACAGATCCGGCGTTAGCATATCCTGGCGCGACATCACCACGGCTTTCTCTATCGCATTTTCCAACTCCCGCACATTGCCGGGCCATGGATTGACCATCAACCGATGGAGCGCGGCTGGCGTGAACCCCTTCACATCTTTGTTCGCCCGCTTCGCGCTGAGCTTGAGAAAGTGCTGTGCCAATAACGGGATATCGTCACGCCGCTCACGGAGCGGCGGAATGAACAACGGCACGACCGAGATGCGGTAGTACAGGTCATTGCGGAAACTCCCGTTCTTGACCGCCTCGCCGAGGTCTTTGTTCGTCGCCGCGATGATCCGAACGTCCACTTTCGTCGCGGCTTCCGATCCCACCTCGCGTATCTCTCGTTCCTGCACGGCGCGCAGCAGTTTCACCTGCATGGCGAGAGGCGTTTCGCCGATCTCATCAAGGAACAGCGTCCCGCCGTTGGCCATCTGGAAGAGTCCGCGCTTGGCCCCATGTGCGCTGGTGAAGGCCCCTTTGACATGCCCGAAGAGTTCGCTCTCAAACAGGGTTTCCGGAATAGCGGCACAGTTGAGCGCGACGAACGGACCTTTGGCTCGCCGACTGTTGGTGTGGATGACGCGTGCCATTACTTCTTTGCCGGTTCCTGTTTCGCCGAAAAGCAGAATGGTGGCGTCGGAGTCGGCCACCTGCGCGATCTGCTGGAAAAGCCGCTGCATGGCAGGGCTGCGTGCCACGACGTTTTCGAGTCCATAGAGTTCCTTGACCAGTGACTTGAGCCGCTGAATCTCCCGGCTCATCCGTTGCTGCGACAACGCTTTCTCGATCGTGGCTTTCAGTTCCTTGTCATCAAATGGCTTGGTCAGGTACCCAAAGGCGCCGCGTTGCATGGCCTCAACGGCGTTGGGAATGCTGCCGTGGGCCGTGAGGATGATGACCGGAAGGCCGGGATGAATGCGCAGCAGTTCCTCGGTCACATCCAAGCCATCTTCCCCCCGGAGGCGAAGGTCGGTGATCGCCAGGTCGAAAATCCGCTTCTTGGATTCTGCCACCGCATCCTTCCCGGTGGTACAGGATTTCACGGAAAATCCCATGGCGGACAGTCGCATCTGTAACAGATGGAGCAGCCCTTCATCATCGTCAACGACTAGAATGTTTTCTTGATCCATGTTCTTCCTTGTGATGTTCGTTACGGCGTCGTGTCCGGAGCGGGAACTGGGACTGCGGTCGATGGAGGACGAATCGGCCGTACCTTTTCTCGCATTTCTTGATCGATTCGTTTCAAGGCTTCAAGTTGCGTGGACAGCTCCTCGATTTTCCTGTCTCGCTCAGCAAGCTGCTTCTGAAGACTTTGGACCGTACTCGGGTCGGTCGCCATCTTCCCTTGGTCCCTTTTTGAGGTCAGCGACTCAATCCTGTGATCTCGTTCGGCAAGCTCTCGCTGGAGGGCCTCGACCGTCTGCGGATCACCGCTCTTCATCGCACGCAGTTGGGCGAGGACCACCTCTCTGTCAAGCAAGTCCCGCACCAGCCGATCCGCGGTCTTGGCCAGTGAAACATTGGCCGCTGCGAGGGCCGGCGCTGCGAGGACAGCCTCAGGCCACGAAACAGGTTCAGGGGTTGCGTGCTCCTGCAATAGTTGAATCCATGCACTACTCGATGCGGCCAGCTGGCTTTTAGGGGCCACAGCCAGGACCTTCCCAAAGTATTTCTGAGCGACTTCGCGGCTTTCGTACAGTCCCAGCAGAGCACGCGTAAAATACACGTGATCGCAGGTATTCGTTTCATTACACTTCAGCGTCAGACTCTCTTGCTTCTTTGCAAGCGCTTGAAATACCTTTGATTCCCCTGCTTCAAGGGCGAAATAGGGACGGTTCAGGGAACCGGGGGAGGGCAAGGAGGCGCAGCCCCCCAGCGTCACGGCGAGAATCGCCATCAAAAGCGCCCCTCGCTTCATTTTCACCTCTCCTTCCCCTGCTTCGCCAACCGTAGGATAAACCGTACACTCGTCCCCTTGCCTATCTCACTTTCAATCCAAATTCTACCACCATGCGCTTCGACGACCCTCTTCGCCAGCGCGAGTCCCAATCCACTCCCAGCCGGCGCAGGCTTGGCTTTGGTGCGCCCCTGATAAAAGCGTTCAAAAATATGAGGAAGATCGTCGGGCGAGATACCTGGACCGGTATCCGAAACCGCCACCTCGAGGACACCGGCTTGAGCATCAGGTTTCATCTGAACCTTGACGACACCGCCCTCGGGGCTGAATTTCAACGCATTCGAGAGGAGATTGTCGAGCACCTGTTCAATCCGAGGTCCGTCAGCCTTGACCCAGATTCGATCGCTCGTGTTTTCCATCAACAGCTGGACATGCTTCGAATCAGCCAGCAGTCGAACTTTATTGATGGAGATGTCCGCGACTCGCTTGAGATCCACCGGAACGATTCGATACTCCATCATACCGGCTTCCATCTTGGAGAGGTCGAGAATGGTCGAGATCAGATAGATCAGCCGCCGGCTGCTGTCGGCCATGATGCGCAACGTGGTTCGCTGCTCCTGCGCGAGCGGACCAGGGATCTCATCCAACAGCAGGTGTGTGCCTTCCTGGATCGACGCCATCGGCGTGCGTAATTCATGGGATACGTGGGCCAGAAACTCCGCCTTCATATCATCGAGTTCCTGCAGCTTCATCCCCATCCAGTTGACGGTATCGACCAGGTCTTTCAGCTCCGCCGGGGCCGTGATCTGAAGCGGAGTACCGAAATTGCCCTGCCCGATTTGCTTGATATGTCCCTGCAGCTGGCGAAGCGGTCGCAAAATCGTGTAGCTGGCGATACCGGCGAGCCCCAGACCGAACGCCAGTGCCACCAGAACAAGCTGCTCGGTGACAGCCTCTGCTTGAGCAGCACTGGCCCGTGACTCGCTCACACCGACGCTCACGCGCGCTTCATGCAGATCGATATAGCTCTGGATGGAAGCCGACATCCGGTCCATGAGGGCATCGCGTCGGTTCTCGTATCCTGGAACCGAGAGCGGAGTGTTTTCGCCGACCTGCTGGAATTCGTCATGGAACAGGACCAATCGTTCCTGAAGCAGCCGACCGGCCTCTTGTAGGAGACGCAGGCCTTGAGGAGAGCTTTCCTGGTTCAGAAGGTTCTGTAGGCTCCGTTGAAACTCTTCGACTTCCTCATTGAAGTTCGTCAGGAATGTGTCGTCCTTGGTCGCCATGTATTTTTTTTCGCTGTTCAGTTGCGCGTACAGAGAACCCACCAACCGTTTCGCCGACTCCACTGCCGGGTAGTGATACGACGCCATTTCCGTGCTCATGGCCGTCAGTTGTCTGAGCTGAAAAAGAGCGTACAGATTGACTCCCCCCATGACCGTGATGATCACGAGCGACGTCAGAACGAGGCGCCAAAAGATGGAAAGTCTCACGGAGATCTCTGCCTCGCTCAGGAATGAGAAATGACCTCGATCTCACCGATGTATGCAAATCCATACACCATTTCAGCTCCTGCCTCAAGCAGATCATTCCTATTGGTCAACCCCAGGCAGCGTCCGAGTAAGGGGGCTGTTAGGTGGATCCGCTGGTCACCGAAGGCGTTTCGTCCAGTGGCATTCTTCACTCCTTGTTATCAAACTGGCTGGAGAACAGCCGCTGGCGCCGTGAAGATCCGTGAAGTAATGCAAAGAGGTGGCCGCGGAACAACATGATCGCGATCGCCACCGGAGGGGTGAACATCAGCAGGAGTATCCACTGCACATCGGCCTGAAGTCCCGCCGAGGACAACCATCCCCCCACCAGGGTAAACGGCAAGAGAAGAATCTGAAAGAAGTCCAGGCCGGCCCCGCGTCCGCCACGACTGGATAACGAGAAGAACTCCCGCAGGCCGCTCGGCGAGAGGACGACCGGCAGAGCGAGGACTGCAAACGGCAGGAACCATTCGACCCAATGGTCCAGGACGAAATCATAGCAGGTCTTGAAGACATCGAGCGGCGAATCGTGGCGGACTTGATAGATCACTTCCGGCGCCGGATTGAGCAGAATGAACAAGAGGAGCAGAAATGCGGACGAAAGAAACTGACCGTAGGGATTGGCTTGCATGCCCATATCGAGCGCCATCGTCGGCAGCCAGAGCACAAATCCGACGCCGATAACATCCCAGAAATAGTATCCGAAGCTTCCCGTGACATCGCTCACCTGTATCGTTCTCGCCGCGCTCAAGGACTGCTCAATCAGGCGGAGGGTCGTCCCCACAAGCAGCGCGTTGACTGCGCCGAGCAGCAGGCCGCCCGCCATGCCCAGGGGGGTCGCAATCCTCATGGCTCCCACGAAAAGGAACGCAAAGGTAATGAGCGCGAAGACGGTGATCCAGCTTCGCGCGAGTGATCGCCCGGTGGCACGCAGTGCTTGTCGATACAACTGAATGGTCGCTGACAGGAGTTGGCCCATGCGCAGAACGTACCCTAGTCGGGATCGCGGCGCAGGTCAAGCACCAGTCATCTCCGCCGCACGCGAGAAGCAACACTCATGGGTTGACTTGCTTCAGCCGATGATTATCACACAACAACGGTGAACGGACTTGCAACACGATGGAGTGATCGATCATGGATATGAATCGGATGACGAACAAACTGCAGGAGGCACTCCAAACGGCCTCGGCTCATGCCCAGAGGCGAAGCCATCAAGGCATCGATGTGGAGCATGTGCTGCTTCCCTTGCTCGACCAGGAAGGGGGGACGACCCCTGCCCTGCTTGAGCGAGCGGGGGTTGCGCTGCCGGCCGTCCGGCAGGCGGTCGACCAGGCCCTGGCAAAGCTGCCTCAGGTACAGGGCGGCGGGGCTGCTCCCGGTCAGGTCCATGTGACCGCTCGGCTCGGGCAGGTCCTGACCCGAGCGGAGGACGAACAAAAGGCGCTCAAGGACGACTACATGAGCGTCGAGCATGTGCTCTTGGCCATGGTCCATGAAGGAGGCATCTTCAAGAAGTTGGGACTTACTCGAGATCGCGTCTTGGCAGGGCTCCAGCAGGTCCGTGGTAATCAGCGCGTCACCAGTCAGGATCCCGAAAGCACCTACCAGTCCCTCGAAAAATACGGGCGCGATCTGACCCAGTTGGCAGGCCAAGGCAAGCTCGATCCTGTCATCGGACGAGACGACGAAATCCGGCGCGTGATCCAGATTCTGTCGCGACGTACCAAGAACAATCCGGTTCTCATCGGCGAGCCGGGAGTCGGAAAGACGGCGATCGCGGAGGGGCTGGCGATCCGCATCATCAAAGGCGATGTTCCGGAGGCCCTGAAGCAGAAGAAATTGTTCGCCCTGGACATGGGGTCGCTCGTCGCAGGCGCTAAGTTTCGCGGCGAATTCGAGGAGCGCCTCAAAGCCGTCTTGAAAGAGATCCAATCATCGCAAGGCCAGATCCTGCTCTTTATCGACGAGCTGCATACGGTCGTCGGGGCCGGCGCGGCCGAAGGCGCCATGGATGCGGCCAACCTCCTCAAACCGATGCTCGCGCGGGGAGAGTTGCATCTCATCGGCGCCACCACGCTCGACGAGTATCGCAAGCACATTGAGAAGGATGCCGCGCTGGAACGGCGTTTTCAGACGGTCTTTGTCAATCAACCCTCCGTCGAGGACACCGTGTCGATCCTGCGCGGACTCAAGGAGCGATACGAGGTTCACCACGGCGTGCGGATCAAGGATAGCGCGTTGGTGGCAGCCGCGAAGCTGTCGCACCGGTATATCGCGGATCGATTCCTTCCCGACAAGGCGATCGATCTGGTCGATGAAGCCGCCGCCCGGCTTCGCACAGAGATCGACAGCCTTCCGGCCGAGCTGGATGAGGTTTCACGCAAGGTGATGCAGCTGGAAATCGAACGGGAAGCGCTGCGCAAAGAGAAGGATGCAGCCAGCGCCGCTCGCCTGACGACGCTCGAAACCGAACTCCAGGAAAAGCAGCGGGACCTCCATGCCCTGAAGACGCGGTGGGAATCGGAGAAAGCCTCCGTCTCCCGCCTCCGCAAGACACGTGAGTCGATCGAAGATGTCAAGCGCAGCATCGAGCAGGCGGAGCGGGCCTACGACCTCAATCGCGTGGCCGAACTCCGCTATGGAGAGCTGCCGCGGTTGGAACGGGAACTCGCGCTCGAGCAGCAACACCTGGGGAAGAAACAGGATGAGAATCGCCTGCTGAAAGAAGAGGTCGACGAAGACGAGATCGCGGCTGTCGTCAGCCGCTGGACTGGTATTCCGGTCTCCCGCCTGCTCGAAGGCGAGACTGACAAACTGCTGAAACTTGAAGAGCTCCTTCACCAGCGTGTGGTCGGGCAGGATGAAGGCGTCCGCGCCGTAGCGGACGCCGTGCTTCGCGCGCGCTCCGGCATCAAGGACCCGAACCGCCCGATTGGCTCGTTCTTGTTCCTCGGTCCCACCGGCGTGGGGAAAACCGAACTGGCCCGTGCCCTGGCGTCTATTCTCTTCGACGATGAGGGAAATCTCGTGCGCATCGACATGTCGGAGTACATGGAAAAACACACGGTGTCCCGCCTGATCGGGGCGCCTCCAGGCTATGTGGGGCACGAAGAAGGGGGACAATTGACCGAAGCCGTTCGGCGACGTCCCTTTTCCGTGATTCTCTTCGATGAGATCGAGAAAGCGCACCACGACGTGTTCAATGTTCTGCTGCAAGTGCTGGATGATGGGAGGCTCACTGATTCACAGGGACGCACAGTCGACTTCAAGAACACCGTGCTGATCATGACCTCCAACATCGGTAGCCCGCAAGTACTCGACGCGCAACAACGCGGCGCCTCGTACGAGCAGGTGAGAACGGTGGTAATGGGCGAGCTGCGACAGCATTTCCGGCCTGAGTTCTTGAACCGGGTGGATGAAGCAGTCGTGTTCCATCCGTTGACCGCCGACCATCTCGTCAAGATCGTGGAGATCCAGCTGGAACGGCTCCGCAGCCGACTCGAGGAGCGACGGATCACGCTGGCGCTGACCCCTGCAGCGCTCAGACAGCTGGGAGAACGCGGTTACGATCCCGCCTACGGAGCCCGGCCGCTCAAGCGCCTGATCCAGCAGGAATTGGAAACGCCGATCGCGCGTTTGTTGGTGAAGGGCGAGTTACGCGATGGCGATACCGCGTCGATTGACGTAAAGGATGGAAGCGTAATCGTGGTCCCGACCCTGACGGGTGAACGCGGGTCTCCGCCTACCCGATAGAAACGGCGCCGCCGTTCGCGTCGTGAATCAGCCCGCTCCTCCGTTGCTTCTCGATCTTCCACTCGTTCGAGGACACCTCCATCAAGTGTCCTTTCATCGTGTGAAATTCTCCTCTTGAAAAGGAGACGAGGCCGGGAGCTTTCACGTCGAGCTGGAGCAGGATCTTGCCCGAAGCCGCTTCCTTGACGGCCAGGCTGTCGGCCGTTCTGCTCAAGTCATAGGCCCGGCGTTCATTGAACATCATCGTGCTGTCGACCACTTTGGCCAGCATCCGCCCGTTCGAGTCGAACAAGGCGAAATTGACCAAAAGGGCTCCGCTCGAGGGATGCCGGGTCACCTGAATCTGCGGCACGCCTTCGATCTCGATAGTTCCGTCCGAATTACGATAGAGATTGGAGCCGACTTCAATGTCCATGGTTCTCGACCAGTGTGGATGAAGATTGATCCATTGCGCTATCGGGTCGATGGTCCGATGAAGCAACGATCAACTCGAGCGGTGTCATTTACACGCGGACAACTACGATTTCTTGATTCGATCCAGGATCAAGGCGATACAGCCCCCCAGCAGCCCGCCCCCCATGATGGTGGTCAACAATTCCACCAGTTTCAGGTCCCACACCGAGCCTTGAGCTTCCATGACCTCGCGAATGCCCCCCTGCAACATGATGACGGCCAACGCCATCGTGGCACCTATGAGGAACCACCAGAGGAACACCCGCATGGTTGATGCCACCGGAACACCTCACACATCAAGACTGCGGTCAAACGAGCGATACTGGATGGCCTCTGCGATATGCATGGCCTCAATCCTATCAGACTCGGCCAAATCGGCTATGGTGCGGGCCACGCGCAGGATGCGCCCGTGCGCTCGCGCCGACAATCGCAGCCTGGTCATAGCCTGTTCGAGCAACTCCTGACTGGCCGGATCGAGGCCACAATACCGCTTCACGTGGCGCGGCTTCAACTGGGCATTCGTATAGATGCCGTCGGTTCGAAATCGCCGGCGTTGGCGGTCACGGGCTGCCACGACGCGTGATCGGATGGCAGCCGACCCTTCAGCAGGGGGAAGTTCTGCGCGCAGTTCCCGAACCGGTACCGGAGGCACATCCAGATGGATATCCAGGCGATCCAGTAGCGGCCCGGAGAGTTTCGCCCGATACCGGCGAATCTGAGTCACCGTGCAGACGCAGGGCCTCGCGCGGTCGCCGTAGTAGCCGCAAGGACAGGGATTCATCGCGGCGACCAGCATGAACCGGGCGGGATACTTAAGCGATCCGCTCGCTCTTGTCAGCGTGACATGGCCGTCCTCCAACGGCTGTCGTAATCCTTCCAACACGCCCCGTTTGAATTCGGGAGATTCGTCCAGGAACAGCACGCCGTTATGCGCGAGCGACACTTCTCCCGGCTTGGGGACCGTGCCTCCGCCGACCAGGCCGGCATCGGAAATGCTGTGATGGGGAGCGCGGAAGGGACGGACCGTCAACAGCGGACGCTCCGGAGCGAGTTGTCCCGCCACACTGTGCACTCTCGTCGTTTCGATCGCTTCCTCCAAATCTAGCAGCGGAAGAATCGACGGGAGTCGACGCGCCAGCATGGTCTTGCCGGACCCGGGAGGGCCGACCATCAGGAGGTTATGCCCGCCGGCAGCCGCCACCTCGAGCGCTCGTTTCGCATGGTCCTGCCCGCGGACATCGGTGTAATCCTCGTCTTCGGCAACCCTGAGGGATTCCAGCGGACTATGGTTCGACCGGCTCGGCGCAATGGATTGGCCTCCCTTCAAGAACTCCACGGCCTCAGGGAGGGTGTGAATCGGGTACGCGCTCACACCTTCAACCAGCGCAGCTTCGGGCCCGTTATCGGACGGGAGCAACAGGTCGTACCCTCTGCGGCAGGCGAGCCCGAACGACAGCGCCCCTGCGATCGGTTTCACCCGCCCGTCCAGCGACAGCTCTCCGATCAACACACGATGGTCCAGCATCGCCTGCGGAATCACCTCTTCCGCGACGAGAATACCCGTCGCAATCGCCAGATCGAGTCCCGATCCCTCCTTCTTGATGCCCGCCGGAGCAAGGTTGACGGTGATGCGTTTAGCGGGGAAATGAAATCCGCAGTTCTTCAGCGCCGACCTGACCCGGTCGCGACTTTCCTTCACCGTGGCGTCCGGCAGACCGACGATCGAGAATTGCGGGAGACCGCCTGCAATATCGACCTCGACATCCACCAGATGGGCATCAAGACCGACGAGAGCCGCGCTCGTAACCTTGGCGAGCATGAGGACCACCGCCTTTCTCTGCCCGAAAGCAGGCGCGATTATAGAAACTCTCCCGTGGGGTTTCAATACAAACCGAAGGATGAGCGTTCCTCACTAGCGGCCCTCGACCCAACGCTGTATAATGCGCGGCATGCGCCTCTGGTGTTCGCCTCCAGGGGAGTCGTTCCATTCCATCCTTCCACAATTCACACGAGAGTCCTGCCCTATCATCGTGGCGGGCGTCTGGATGCTTCTCTCCGGTTTGATCTTGACGGGTCTTCCCCTCATCTCATTAGCCGCCAGCCCGACGGCCCCCATCGCGACACAACGTCCAACGAGCGCATCCTCCTCTCAGATCGGATCGGCGATGGCCGTCCTCGCGACACTCGAGCAGGCAGAGGTACTCCCACCGCAGGGGACCCGAGAGGCTGATCGCGTCATCAAGTCCGTCATACAGTTCCAGGCTGCATTCGCCAGGAGTCCGGATAGCTCGGTGCAAGATTTTGTGCGCCAGGCCGTCACACGCAAGCAGGGAGAGCAGGGCGCCGATGTCCTGGAGCAATTTCGTTCCAGCGGGTGGACGCCGGAAGTGCTGGAGGCGCTCGCCGAGGCGGATCTGCAGGCGCCGGCCGGCGAACTCCGGACGCTGGAAAAGGGCCTCGGGCAGTTCAACCTAACCGTCGAGGATTTCCAGCGGTTCATGCGGCTGGTGCGGGATGGCGAGCAGGCGCTCGCCTCACGAGGACAGACGTTTCACGAAATCTATGCGTCGCATCGCAAGTCGATGCCGGGAGCATCGGGGCGCTGAATACAGTTGAATTGCACATTCACGATGAAGCATTGAACATTGGGTGCAACGGAGGGACTCATGGCAACCAGGGCCTACATCCTCATCAAGGTCAAAGCGGGAAAAACCAAAGATGTCGTGGCGGCGTTGAAACGGATTCACGGGGTCGAGCAGGCCCACTCCTGTTTCGGCCGTCCGGACATTTTCGTGTTCATCAGCGTCCAAGACGAGCGTGCGCTCTCCGATGTCGTCATCACGAAGATCCATGCGATCGACGGCGTCGAGGAGACCGACACACACATCGTGGCGGAGCCCTAGCCCATGCCGGGAAGCGTGACGGGCACGCCGCCCGCCTGTGCAGACCGGTAGCAGGCCTCGGCAATCTCCACCGCGCGACACCCATCTTCCCCCGTGACAGGCATGGTCGCGCCAGCCTCCACCGCCCGGAGAAACGCAGTAAGCGCGGTAAGGACCGTCTGAGACGGAGGGAGTTCCCATTCCTTGACATCGAAACCAGCGCGCCAACGAAGCCGGTGATGGACCCAGTCGGCCTGCAACCACCCCTGCGACCCGACCCATTCGACTAACCCGACACGTCCCTCTGTCACCCGTGCAATGTCGAGGGCACACACCGTCCCCCCTTGCGTCGTCAGATGGACCGATGCGCTGATCTCCGGCGAGGCCGGAGGCAGTGGGTCCATGGTGCAACGAACTTCCCGCACCTCCTCGCCGGTCATGAACCGCACCAGATCGAGGAGATGGACGCCGATTTCAAGAAGCGCGCCCCGCCTTCCATAGCCGTCGGCATGATCGGGACTTGCCCCCCTCGCTTCGATATGGCTCGTCAGGACCAGGCGTTGCGAGTGCCCGACGAGACGCCGGCGGGCCTTCATCTCTCGAATGGCTGAATCGAACCGTAGTGTCTGTCCCGTCATCAACGGAACCGCAGCCTGACGGGCCGCTTCGACCATGGCACGCGCATCGTTCGCCGTGGTAGCCAGGGGTTTCTCGACCAAGAGCGGTTTGCGGGCAGCAATCGCCAATCGGCAGATGTCCGGTGAGAAAATCGGTGGAGCGACGACGATGACGACCTCCACAGAGGGGTCGGCGATGAGCGATCGGGCCTCCCCATAGACCCTGACCGACTCGGCGCCGGGAAGCGCGAGACCTCGTTCTGGATGTTGCCGACAGACCGCCCGGAGACGAGCTTCCGGAAGATCTTGAAGAATGTGTCGGGCATATCGAAGGCCGTGACGGCCGACCCCGATTAGCCCCACGCCGATGGGTTGCTTCCTCATCGCAGATCTTTCCACCCTGCACGCACTCTAAAGCGGTAGCTGCCGCCGGTCAATGTAGTCCGTTGACTTTGCCGCAAATGGCTCCCTATAGTAAATTTTGATGATAAGAGGCGGCAGCGTACGGCGAGGAGCCGCTCCCCCGGCCATCGCTCAGCTCCATGCGCCTCACACCTCGCGGGGAAAGACATCGCCGCCGTGACAACCACCGCACCATTCACATTGGAAAAGATCGGCACGGGAACCGCTCGTTTCCCGAGCGGAGTCCCTATTCCGACGCATACCGACCAGATGGTCGATCCTTATTTTAAGACCAGGATGCCGAAAGAGCATCAAATCGACAGTCTGCTGTTCTGGCCGCAGGAAAAAGGGATCTATCCGGGATTGGTCCTCCTGCATGACCGCTGGGGGCTGACGGGACAGATGAAAGACCTCGGTGCTCGTCTCGCCTGCGAGGGCTATATCGTGATTATTCCCAATCTCTACGGACGGCTGGGGGGAATGGTCACCGCCAGTGACGAGGTCGCCGCAGCGCTGTTGGAGAAACAGAACGACGCCAATGTCATCACGGATATCAATTCGTGCTGTGAGTATCTGAATACACGCAACCTGGCGAAACGGAACATCCATGGTGTCATCGGGTACGGCATGGGGGGAACGTACGCCCTCCTCTTTGCCTGTCACCGCAAGCGCTTGCGCGCGGCCGTCTCCTACTACGGAAAGATGGTCCAGCCACGGGAGCTGATGAAGGAAATGTCTTCACCTCTCTTGTATCATCAGGCCGGACGGGATACCTGGGCGACCAACGAAGATACACGACAGCTGCACGCCGCCGCTCTTGACTACGGAAAGCACGCCGAGATCCATTGCTACGCTGACGCGCCCCACGCATTCTGCAATGAGATGAAACCTGATGCCTATCGGGCCGCCAGCACGGCATTGGCCTGGGAGCGAACCGCTACGTTCCTGAAAACCTGTTTTCAGGGAACGTAAGTGAGACAGGGATCGTGTCTCCGTTCTGTCATAGTCGAGTTTGACCGAAGGGATTTACGCGATGCCTGCTCCTGACCACGTGACCCGCCAGAAGGCCAGAAGGATTCTGTGCGTCCTGCTCGCTGTATGGGCCATTGCACCGTCCGCAGCGAGATCTGGCGAACCAATCTCGCCGGCGCTTGTGTCCGACGCCGTTGCCGGCCATGCCGCCCTGCTCGCCACGATCGACTCGAATTCCGCCGCCATGACGCTTTTTACAACCTCGATCGGTCCATCGCTCGGCCTGCGAGACGCCGCCAAAACGCTTGGGGTTAAAGGGCTACCCGAGAAATCGGTAAAGGAGCTGGGCCTCGCCGAATTGTCCCAGACCGTGCATCAACTGATGGGGGCGCTATCGGCCTGGCAGTTGGCCGATGCAATAGGCCGGACAGGAGAAAACAGAGGATCGCCTACGACGGCATCGATGGCTCTTCCTCCGACAGCGCGGCAGGATTGGTTGAAGGAGAGCAGTCATGTGGCATCGCTGACTGCCTTGTTTGGAGCCCTACAGGAACAACAGGCGGAGGATCCGGAGCGGCTCCTTTCGCCGTTGCAGCAAACACAACTGCTCCTGGCGGCGAATCGTGTGGCCTTCGAGGCAAGTCAACGTGCGACGACCGCCTGGTGGGAACTTCACCGGTGGAAGGATCGCGTTCGACAGGCCTGGGGACAGTCCCGCCTGTGCGGAACCTGGCAGTGGGTGATCCATAACCATCAAAACCACCGGGAGCAGAAGACCGTCCTGCTCTTCCCCCCGGCAGGGCAGGTGCCGGCCAATTCTCCCCTACCGGTTGAAACCGTCGTCCTCGGCGACAGCATCTATTTGCGATGGGAGGAAGAAGGCCGCATTCAGGAGGACAGTCTGCTCTTTCTCAAGGATGGGACGAGGGTTGAAGGGTCCTTCGAAAATAATACCGGAGGATGGGGCTCGATCACGGGAAAACGCACGGCTGGTTGTCAGCCCTAGCACGAGCAATTCGCACCACTCAGCGTCTTAATCGGTGGACCGATCCGGAACTCCTCGCCACACCCGCCAGGCGAACAGACCCCACCCCACCATGAACGCGACCCCTCCGATCGGGGTGAGGGCGCCGAGCCAGCGTACTCCGAGCAGAGATACGCCATAAAGACTGCCCGAGAACAGGAATATCCCAGCCAGAAACATCCATCCGGCCATGGCCACCCGCGGATCACGACACACACGGACCCCGAACCCGCTCAAGACCATCCCAAAGGCGTGGTACATCTGATAGCGGGTCGCCGTATCGAAGGTGGTCAACATCGGAGGGTCGAGTACGCCCTTGAGCATGTGCGCCCCGAATGCCCCGAACGCCACACCAAGGCCCGCGCAGATGCACCCGATCAGCACCAACCGTCCGGCTGACTTGTCTATTTCCATTGGGCCGAGCTCCGCCAAAAGAGTTTCCACCAAGCTTGACGCGTGTGGCGAGCCGGCATTCTAGCAGACCGCTGCTTACTTTCGCGCAGGAATCGACCCCACATCAATCGCACAGACCATCTACCAGCGGGTCGCACAGCAGGGGACCGAGAGTTGGGGGGCGCATGTATCGGGAGGCAGGATCTTGGTATCCCATCGACCCTTTGATGGGGGGACCTCCCGGCATGCCGGGCAGGCCCCGCCCAGCCGACCGTAAGGATCCGGGACGGCTGGAGCTGGCAATCGAGGCGACACCCTGGATCGCCGTTATGGAGGGAGTCGTTCCTGATACGGTGGATTCCACCGGAAACCGCGCAACATCGACGCCGGCCTGCAAGCTCTGCGTCGAGGGATTCTGCGGATTGGCCGGCACGGGAGTCGTTTGCGCCATGCTCGGAGTCGCAAGACTTTCGGCACAGAACAGAGCGACGGCAAGCACGCGCGCATTGAGGCTCATCAGGACTCCCCTTGATTCCGGCACGGTTGTCTTCATCGAATCGATTCTAGGCTCGTTGAACTCTTGCGATCAAGTGAGATGACTTACTACACTATACTCTTGACGGGCCAGCAAATTTGAAGAAAGAGTCCGCCAATGACGAATGAAGGCCGGCCAGTTGGGTGTCTCCTCTCCCGCCGCGAAGTTGTGGTCCTGCTGGGTGCCACCAGTGCTGCCTGGCTGACGAGGGGCACGCTGAACCCCAGGCATGCAGGTGCAGAGACACGTGGACTTTCCTGCGTGGTCCGACCTGAGCAGACCGAGGGCCCCTATTTCGTCGATGAACGTTTGCACCGGTCCGACATTCGCTCCGATCCGACCGACGGGCGGGCGAAAGCAGGAACGCCACTGGCCCTTACGCTGCAGGTCTCGCGCCTCGGCACAGAAACCTGTCAGCCTCTGCCGGAGGCTCAGGTGGACATCTGGCACTGCGATGCGCTGGGCGCCTACTCGGATGTACGCGATCCTGGTTTCAACACCATCGGCCGGAAGTTCTTGCGCGGCTACCAGATCACCGACGCGCGCGGCGAGGTGCAGTTCCTCACGATCTATCCCGGTTGGTATCCGGGCCGGACGGTGCATCTTCATTTCAAGATTCGCACAGCGCCCGGCGCCCGGCGAAGTTTCGAATTCACGTCGCAGTTGTACTTCAGCGACGAGCTGACCGATCTGGTCCATGCCGCCCCACCGTACACCGAGAAAGGGCCGCGCACTGCGCGCAACCGGCATGACGGCATTTTCTGGCGCGGCGGCAATCAACTGATGCTGGCTCCATTGGCAACCACGGACGGCTACGCCGCCACATTCGCCCTCGCCCTCCAGCTTCCCTGAAGAACAGCGCAACGTACCGCGTTCCCCACGCACCTGCCTCTGTCAGCGCGGGCACGAGATACTGCCTCGTTTACCCCGGTCGCTCTCCCTTGAGGCCGCCCAACCCTGCCTGCGGCTCCACTTCCTTCCCTGAACCGGGTCCCGCCCGCTTGACTCCGCCTCTCTGTGGGCGCGATGCTGAACGCTGTTTGCGAGGTGTTCCATGAAGCTGGGGTAAACGTTCCTTTCCTGTTCCACATTCCCTTCTCTTCTGTCTGTTTCCTTGCGCCCTCGTGAAGTCCTTTCTGGAGGGCTATTGTCGTATCCACCATTGACACGAAGGAGGTTGCACCATGAAGACCTCACTCATTTCCACAACTGTCGTTGCCATCGTGCCGTTAGCAATCTCTCTGGCACTCGCTAATCCCAGCATGTTGCCTAAACATCCGGGGTATCCGATGGGCAACGCGGTCGATCCCGTGAAAGGACAGCCGCTCGCGAACGATCCCGGGCAGACAAATGCGACGGGAGAGAGTTCTCTGGCGGAGGCCGCAGCCTTCGACGATGCCCACGTAAGGCAGAATCTGTCGATCAATCAACACGACCAGCGTTTGCTGGATAAGCCTGGCGCGGGACTGCTGCCCAAAGTGCAGGGGCCGAATATCACCATCGAACCACCGGTGAAGGAAGGCACCAAGGTCAACGCCTCGCCGCAGTAAGACCGAAAGGTTGCCGGCAACGGGGACAGCGCACGCTGATCGGACTACAGGGCGGACGAATCTGTGGTAACCTGCCCATGCTCTCGTGGAGAGTCCTGCACGTCGGAAAGCCGTGCGCGTACATGGGGAGGGTTGGTGCGTCCCTTGTCCGGGAAAAGACAGCCGCTATGCGGAAAGCCAAGATAGTCTGCACGATCGGGCCGGCGAGTGATTCGCACGAGATATTGGACCGGCTCATCGACAGCGGCATGGATGCGGCCCGATTGAATTTCTCCCACGGCACCCATGCATCCCATGCCGCCGCCATCGCAGCGATCCGTCACGCAGCGGACCGTCGCCGCTCGGCGGTAGCGATTATTCAGGATGTACAGGGTCCACGCATTCGCGTCGGCTCCCTGCCGGGCAACGGAATCGAGGTGCAAACCGGACAAGCGGTGCGCTTCCTGGCTCGGCGCGCTGTGTCCGACGGAAACCCTGAAGGACACTCGCATGTCCCCTCCACCACCCCTGAAGTCCCGGTCACTTATGAACACCTCGCGCGCGACCTTCGACCAGGCGCCCGGATTCTGATCAACGACGGCCTCATCGAACTAGTGGCCGACCGCATCGCCGGCAGCCATGTCGACTGCACCGTCGTCAGCGGCGGAAGGATTACCTCGCACAAAGGCATCAATCTGCCGGACACGCAGGTCAGCGCGCCCACCCTCACCGACAAGGATCGAGAAGACATTCGATTCGGGATCTCCCAGGGCGTGGACTATGTGGCACTCTCATTTGTCAGAGGGCCCGAGGACCTTGCCGCAGCGAGAGCATTGATCGCCGAGTGCGGCGGGAATCTGCCGATCATTGCCAAAATCGAGCGGGCCGAAGCTGTGACTTCATTGGACCAGATACTGGAGCAAGCGGACGGTGTGATGATCGCGCGTGGGGACCTCGGGGTCGAATTGGGTCCGGAGGCTGTACCAGTCTTACAGAAACGTATCATCGCCGAGGCCAACTGCCGGCGCCGTCTCGTCATCACGGCCACCCAGATGCTGGAGTCGATGACCCAGGCCCTGCGTCCGACGAGAGCGGAGGCCTCGGATGTCGCCAATGCCGTCTTCGACGGCACCGACGCGGTGATGCTCTCGGCTGAAACGGCCATCGGCGCCCATCCGATCGAAACAGTTCAGGTGATGGATCGCATCATTCGTGCGGCAGAAGAAGGAACTGAACCAGGCGTGGTGCCCAAACGTCAAACCGACATGGGGGATCTGCCATTTCCGGAGGCCATCTGCACCGCAGCCGCTTCCGCAGCCAGAGCGATTACCGCACACGCGATTGTCGTGTTCAGCGAGCAAGGCACGACGGCCCGCTTGATCTCGAAGCAACGGCCGGCCGCGCCGATCATTGCCTTCACCCCGTTTGAACCGATCAGGCAACGGATGGCGCTCTATTGGGGCGTGCGCCCCCACACGATGCCGCAGATCGAGCAGACCGATGTACGCGTGGATGAGGCTGAACGACGGTTGAAAATAGAAGGGTTGGCCAAGACCGGCGAAAAGCTCGTGATCCTGTCGGGGACGAGAGTGGGACAACCGGGCGGCACAAATCTGATCAAGCTGCAGGAAGTGGGATAACCCTCGTCGACGTTCCAGCCGACCGACCAGAAGGACGGGCCGGCAGGTGAGCTGGCAAAGATCCATGACTGAACCGGCATCACGCACACCGATCTACCGGGGCCCGGCGTTCCTCTCATATGGGTTTCGTCCGTTTTTTCTCTCTGCCGCGCTGTTCGCCGGGCTGGCGATTCCAACCTGGGTCCTCCTGCTTTCCGGAGAAGGCAGTTCGTCCTTCTTTTATCCCGCGCGGGAGTGGCATGTGCACGAAATGTTGTTCGGGTTTTTGCCCGCTGTGATGACCGGCTTCCTGCTGACTGCGATGCCCAATTGGACGGACCGTCCTCCGGTCAGAGGAATGCCCTTACTCCTGATGTGGCTCGTGTGGCTGGCAGGGCGCCTGGTCATCGCCATCCCCTGGCCCGCCCCACTCGTGATCGTCGTGGTCGACGGAGCATTCCTGATTCTACTGGCCACGATTGTCTGGCGGCAGATTGTGGCCGCAAAGGCCTGGGATCGCTCGCCGATCGGTGCACTGATCGCGCTGTATGCCGCCGCCAATATCTCGTTTCACGTCATGTCGCTCAGAGGCGCTGAGACGGATCTTCCCGAGCGCATGGCCTTCGCGTTCATCATGACGCTGCTGACGTTGATCGGTGGACGCGTTACTCCCGCCTTTACCGGCGAGTACATGGCCCTACAGGGCATCGCAGAAGAGCCTCCCTCCTTTTCACGCGTCGACGGGCTGTCGATTGCGCTCGCGGGAATAGCCGCCGTCGCCTGGATTGTTCAGCCACAGGCTACGGCAACCGGTTGGATCATGACGACTGCA
Organism: Nitrospiraceae bacterium; assembly: GCA_052388075.1. GTDB lineage: Bacteria > Nitrospirota > Nitrospiria > Nitrospirales > Nitrospiraceae > Nitrospira_D. Next base: position 1,853 of record JBQTIO010000172.1, on the reverse strand, counting down.
GGGACGGCAAATATGCTCCGCCTTTCCCGCTGGCGCGGGTGGGTGACCTGGCACGAGCCGTTAGTGCTGATCTTGCATGTTGGGTACGGGTGGGTGGCTCTGTCGATGCTGGCGCTCGGGACAGCGATTCTCGGACTAGGCCTGCGACCGGTCGATGCGGTTCACGCCCTCACCACCGGTGCGGTGGGCTCCATGACCCTGGCCATCATGACCCGCGCCACGCTCGGCCACACGGGACGAGCGCGCCACGCCGATACTGTGACGGTCATCATCTATCTTCTCGCAAACCTCGGCGCCCTCTTACGGGTATTCGGCACAACCACCGGCCTCTCGACGAACCTCCTGCTTGGCCTGGCGGCGACCGCCTGGAGCAGTGCCTACCTTCTGTTTGCCGTTATGTACGGACGGTTTATCCTTCGCCCCAGCCTCGACGAGTGACGACCCGGCTCCCGGATCGGTACTTGATCTTCTTCATCTCGGAGCGGTATGGTGCTGCCGATCCGGGAGGTGACCTATGCGGCTCCTGCTCGCCGGCATGCTCGTTCTGCTTCCCCTGACCGCTCAAGCCGACAATTCTAACCACCTGAAGGGCACAGAGATTGAGACGGATTCCTCCGCTGCCCCTCCGGAGGGAGTCCGCCCGCCCGATTCGGAGAATGTCATCGATCCATGGTTGCCCTACGGCAACCCCTACAGCCCCACCTCAGCCACCAATTTCGAGGCGTTCGCCTTGTTGCCTTTTTCTGCTCAGGATGGGCGCGATCGGAGCCGGTTCACCGCCCACCCCCATGACCTTGACTGGACCGGCCATCGCTACGCTCCCGCCAGCCCGTACGCCCCGCTCCATCACGAAAGTCCTTACGGCCGGGCCTGGCGGCCTGAAAAGCGGTAGCCTCGGGGCATACCCAGGCCCCCCAATTCGGAACCGGTCGGGGGCAATCACAGAGCAGCTCCTCCTCCGATCCCGATTCCTAGCGCTTCCCCCCATTCCGTAGGATAGCGATTCAGCCGGCAACACTCGTAGTCTCTGTGCCATGACATCACGTTGTCAGGCCATGCCTTGGGCGGCAATTGCGCGAGGAGTGGTTATTGTCTACGGAGTCACCTTCCTGTCGGCACTCCTGTTTGCCTTCAACGGCGTCACTCCCGAAACTGATCGGATCGCCTATCCCCTGCTTGCTCTCCTCACGGGAGGGGTGGGCGTAGCGATTGCTCTCCGTGTAACTGCCGCGACAAGGCTCGCCCATCTGGCTGTGCTTGGCGTCGGGATCTGGCTCCTCAACGCGACCAGCGTGTGGCTCGGCGCACAGTCCTTTACCGGCTGGGTGGAGAGTAGCCTATTCGTCTGCACCACCCTCATCCTGGGACGACTGCTGGTGGGAACAAGTCTAAAGTCACGGTCCCCCTCCGATTTCGTTCATCAACAGCCCATTCTGAAACGCACCTCAACCATACAGGCGCATGGCATAAAGAGGTCAGCTCTTTAATCTCTCGTTCCCTCAGTCGAATACAAGCCCTCCCGGCTCTCTTGCAACTTCGAAAGCAAACCTCTTAAAATATTTTTAGCCACTGAGGTCGTCATGTCCTTCGTGCTGCGCCTACACCGCCGTAGCTCCGGGCAATGCACTGGTTGGTACCGCACTGGACCATTCTTGATACTGCCGCCGGCCTGCAAAACGGGTTTGTGGTTCCTGATCACACTTCTGCTTCTGACCCCTGCACCAGTGCATGCCGAATGGGTGGCGGTTGACAAACACTATCAATCGCCAGGACTACAGACGGTGTACATCGATTCAGCCACCATGCGCAGAGACGGGAATCTGGTGACGATGGTGAGCCTAATTGACTGGACG
>JBQTIO010000171.1:0-13222 GCA_052388075.1 Nitrospiraceae bacterium | reverse complement strand
CATCCGGGCCAGCCCCGACTCGTTGAAGTGGGTGAATTCCGCCATTTTGTCAGCTGAATCAGTACGTTGCAACAGATCCGCAGCGAAATTGGTTAGATTATAGGAGCCGCCGGAAACGAAGGTCAAGCAGGGGAATAGGCAGCCTGGTCGTCCTCCTGCTCGCCGAACGCGCACGCAAAGCCAATAAGTAACGTATCAAAGGGCGGTGCTCGTTCGATGCGCGCAATCAAGGACCAACCAGGCCGCCTCCTGAGAGGAAATGAATTGAGGAGTCGACGGCCCCCGCGGCTCCTCTTTATCGAGAAGAGAAAAGGTGAGCGGAGATATACGGTTGTCTGACAGCTGGATAGCCCGCAGGATTTGCAGTCTATCTCGGTCGGGGAAGATGGCAGAATATTGAACAAGTGTTGGATCTTCAAGTAGACTTGCCTTCCACCAGACTATTTAGGCAACCGTGCTATGCTGCACGGCAGCTCGCAGCAGACTTACTAGTTAGACGGCAATGATCACCTGTCCTCAGGCACTTCTGAACGCGCAGGCCGGATGGGAAGCAGTTCGTCTCGCTCAATTGCGCGTGAAGATCAATCTCAACTCGGCGGGTCTCCAAACCAGTCATGAGTTCAAGAACTTCGCGTACAACCTCGTGCTGGTATTCGCATACTCGGTCCTCGAGGACGTTGTGCGCCAGCTACAGCATGAGGGAACAATACCCTCGCAACGCAAGCGCTTTAAGGACGTCCTAGAGGACAGTCGGTCGGTCCTGCCCTGGTGCGACTTTACTACAGTCGATGAAGGAAGAGAGCGGAGGAATGGCATCGCACATTGTCGCGTCCATATCGAGCGCGCCGATTGTTGGCGGTACATCGACAAGATTGAAGACGAACTAATCGCTTGGGGTGTCGTCCTCGTCAGCTTTCGGGGGAAGATTGCCGTCTAACCCGGCATTCAACACGGACGCGCTGCAAGCGAGTCTCTGCACGCTTGCAGCGTGCCGGTTATCGGCAGCGCGTTAGGTTGCAACTTCTCTAGTACGGAGGTCGCATGGGATTTCTGAGCAAGCTTTTGAGCATGCCGTCGTTTAACGGCGCGACCAACGCGCTCTTGGTCGAGTTGACCATCCCGACCCTCACGGAATCGCAGCGCACACAGCTGAAGATCCGAGTAGTTGAAGTGTTCCGAACGCGTGTGGCTTGGGACAGACCCGCAGACGTGGCTCTGGCTGACCTGAATCAAGCGGCGCGTGTCGTTCAGTTGAACCTGCTCGCACTCGCGATGAAGGAGCTTGGGTACAATCCCCCGCTCAAAAAAGAGGTCTTGCAAAAAGTGCAGGATCCCTTCGATCCGAGTCACGCCGATGAAAACGCCATGAGGGCGGTCGCGCGCCGCTTGAAGTGGAAGCATGGCGTCGAGATTTGGATCGGCCCAGAGCCGATCAGCTTCGATTCCTGGTAGCTACCCTCTCACGTACCACTTCGTATTCATAGTCGAGCTCTGATTTTCACTTGCCCTCCTCCTTTCCTGGGGTATGGTCTGCGCGGTCTTCACGCGCGCATTGACCGAGCACCGTCAGTAATTTTCAAATCTGATTACTTCTTGCTGCGCGGGCAGCGAGCAAGAAGGCCGCGCCGATCCCCATCCCTCTCTCAAAGGTGTGCCCAGGCTGGCTTTCACTGGGCGCACCTTTCTTCCTCCCCTTTCCCTTACTCTCTGAGAATGCGTGGGATGGAGCGCAGCTCTCATTGTTGAGAGGCACGGGGACCCACCGAGGCGAAGACGAAGCGGAAGACCGGAACTGACCAAAGCACCGCGATCGATCGATCGCGGCTGCGGGAATTCCGGAAGGTGTTCCGCGAGACAGCGCCCGGAAGGGTCGCGCCGGAAACATGGGAGCCGCGCTCTGCCCCACGCAGTCTCACCCTTCCTCTCCTTGACAGCCCGAAATCCGATCACCGACAATGCCCGCATGTCGGGTCGCATCATCATCGAGCGCCTGGAGTTCCGCGGCCGTTGCGGCGTGACCGCCGAAGAGCGGGCGCGCCCGCAACCGCTGGCCGTCGATCTGGAGTTGGATTGTCCGCTCGAACCGGCGGGGCTGTCGGACAACCTGGCCCACACCATTGACTATGCCAAGGTGGCTCAGCGCGTGGTGGAGGTGGGAACGGCTCAGGATTCCTGCCTGATCGAGGCCATGGCCGAGCGGATTCTCGCCATGCTCTACGACGAATTTCCCGTTGAACGCATCAAGCTCTGGGTGCGGAAGCTCCATCCTCCAATCACCCATGTCACCGGCTCCGTCGGAGTGACCGTCGAGCGAACAAGGCTGGTCCAGCAACTCCGGCACACTGATCCTCCTCCGGCCCCCTTCCTCATGCAGCAACTTCACCGGCTCCCCCCCAAAGGGAAAGCCCTCGATGTCGCAGCCGGGAACGGACGCCACTCCTTGTTTCTCGCGGCAGAGGGCTATCAGGTCGACGCCGTCGATCGCGACGCGCAGGCGCTCGCTCACCTCTCGGCAACAGCCCGAACCCTCAAACTCACCGCTGTGACGACGAGAACGATCGACCTTGAGCAACCGGCACCCTATGAGCCAGACTTGGGGAACGAAACCTATGACGTGATCGTCGTATTCTTCTATCTCCATCGATCGCTCTTCCCCTATCTCATCGAAGCGCTGAAGCCTGGCGGCGTCCTGCTGTATGAAACCTTCACCATCGACAACTATTTTCATCACAAGCACCCGAAACGCTGGGAATTCTGCCTCGCCCACAACGAACTCCTACGTCTCACGTCCGCCCTCCACGTTCTGCATTATGACGAAGGCCCCCATGTGGAGGGCCCGGCGTCCGGCCAGGCGTATACCGCGCAGCTCGTCGCGCACAAACCGCTGCGCGGAGGTCCGTCCACATGAGCCGTCTGGATCTTCACGTGCACACTACCCACTCCGACGGGAGTTCGACCCCGGCCGAGGTGGTCGGCCTTGCGCACAAAGCCGGGGTCACCGCTCTGGCCATCACCGATCATGACATCATGACCGGCGTAGCCGAAGCGACCGTGACCGGGCAGCAGTTTGGGATCGAGATCATTCCCGGGATTGAGATCAGCTCGATGCTCGGCGACTCGGAATTGCACGTGCTCGGATACTTCCTGGATCCCCAGGAGGCCGGACTGAATGAACGACTGACCGTGCTTCGAGAGAGCCGCCATCGCCGTAACCCGCAGATCATCGAGCGTTTGCAGGCGCTGGGCATCGATATTACGTATGAGGAAGTCCTCGCCCTCGCCGGCGCCGGTTCCGTCGGGCGACCGCATATTGCGCGCATTCTGATGGGGAAGGGAGTCGTTGCCACAGCCCAAGAGGCATTCGATCGGTTTCTTGCCGCCGACAGACCGGCCTATGTGCCCCGCATTCTCCCAAGCCCCGCGGAGGCCATTCAGTGGATCAAGGCGGCAAAGGGACTCGCCGTGCTGGCTCATCCGACCTGGGTCAAGACCACCGAAGGCACGCTGACCGACCTGGTCCGACAACTCAAAGCCGACGGGTTGGACGGCGTGGAGGTCCACTACAGCACCCATACCGCCCGGCAGACCCGTGAATACCTCGGCCTGGCTAGACAACTTGGCTTGTTGGTCGCGGGAGGCAGTGACTTCCACGGACTCACCAAACCCGACATTGCAGTCGGCATCGGTAAAGGTACCCTCCACATCCCGGGCACGCTGCTTCCAAAACTGAAAGATGCCGCCGCCCGGCTTTGACCGCCGCTCCCGCGTATTTCCCGCTATTCATTGACTCCCCTCTGCTATCCGCTAGACTTTGACGAGCCGCTGATTTCAGGCCTCCATGATCAACGCATCAAGCTGGGCGCTTCAATATCTGACCGTCGTGCTCGTGGCACTCTTTGCCGGTCCTTTGCTGAGCAAGCTGCCCGCAGCGCAGTCATTTCCGATTACCCTCTTCAACCTGAACGGTTCACAAACAATTCGCCTCGTGGTCGAAGAAGCCTGCCTCGTGATTCTGTGCATCCTTTCGATCCGCGCCTTCCGGCAACTGCCGGACAACGGGAAAGGCTCTTCATTCGTTCGCCAGCTGGTCCTGCCGGCCACGATCCTCCTGGTGTTGATCGCAACGGATAAGACGCTCCGGGTGGTGGGCCTCACGCTCATCGACCACATCGGTCCTCAGCGCTACACCGTCGGCTACACCGTCGGACTCATGGGGACGGGAATCTGGATCACCGCCGCGTGGCTCTTGAACCTTGATGCGCTGTACCGCTTCTTCTCTCACTCCCCGCAATCGACGGGTCGCAACGATCTCAAGCCATCCATCGACGACAGCGCCGAAATCCATCCGGATGAGGACAGCGGCCAGCAGCCGTCCGCCACCGCTATTCTCAACGCGAGTGGAGGTCCTCCCGCTACGCTTGGCCGCTACAAGGTCTTGAAGGAAATAGGGCGAGGAGCGATGGGTGTCGTGTATCTCGGGAAAGACCCCACGATCCAGCGATTTGTCGCGATCAAGACCATGCGGCTCGATACGATCGACGACGCGGACAAATTACAGGAAGTCAAAGACCGCTTCTTCCGCGAGGCCGAATCCGCCGGCCGCCTGTCCCACCCGAACATCGTCACGATCTATGACGCCGGAGAAGAACATGACCTCGGCTTTATCGCGATGGAGATGCTGGAGGGAACCACGCTCAAACAATGGTCGCGCAAGCCGAACCTCCTGGCTCTGGACAAAGTGATCCCGACTCTCGCTACCGTGGCCGAGGCGCTGGACTATGCCCATCAGCACGGTGTCGTGCATCGCGACATCAAGCCCGCGAATATCATGCTGACCAAGGACGAGTTCGTCAAAGTGATGGACTTCGGCATCGCCAAAATGGCGTCGTCGTCGAAAACCCAAACCGACATGGTGCTGGGCACCCCCACCTACATGTCGCCGGAACAGATCGCCGGGAAAATGGTGGATGGCCGAACCGATATCTTCTCGCTTGGCGTCGTGATGTTCGAACTCCTGACCGGTCGTCCGCCCTTCACGGCGGACAATGTGTCGGCGCTGCTCTTCGCAATCGCCCATACCCCCTGCCCTGCACTGGCGACGCTCCGCTCCGATCTGCCACCTATCGCTCAGCAAGTTCTGGATCGGGCGCTCCAGAAGGACCCCGTTCAACGCTACCGACGCGCCGGCGAATTCGCCCATGAGCTCCGCTCCCACGCGGCCGGACTCGCCGCATAACTCGAGGCCCGATGCCACCTGCGATCCTCCATGGGGCCCACTCCGATGTGGGACGCACCCGCAACCACAACGAAGACCGGCACTGTGCCGATCCTGACCTGGGCCTCTTCGTCGTCTGCGATGGCATGGGGGGCGGCAACGCGGGCGAAGTCGCGAGTGCCCTAGCCGTTGAAACCATTCACCGGCATTTTGCGGACACGCGGCACGACCCGGAGTTCCCCACGGCAGGCGGGCCGGATAGCGCAGCCTCCCCGACAACCCAGCGTCTGGCGAGGGCGATCACGCGGGCCAATGAGGTCATCTACCAATTCGGGCGAGCCCGTGAGCAATGGTGCGGGATGGGCACCACCGTGGTTGCCGCCGCCTTGACCGGACAGATGCTCTCCTACGCGCACGTCGGCGATAGCCGCTTGTATCTGGTGCGCAATGAAACGATCCAACCCTTGACGATGGATCACTCCTGGGTGGCCGAGCAGGTTCGCCTGGGCTTCCTCACGGAGGAAGAGGCCGAGCGGTCGCCTCGCCGCAACATCGTGACGCGAGCCATCGGCGCGCAAGCGACCGTCGATGTCGCCGTGGGGGAACTGCCCCTCTTCACAGGCGACCTGCTGCTGCTGTGCTCGGATGGACTCACCAAAGAGCTTCGGCCGGCCACGATTCTCGAGACGCTTCTCGCCGTCGAGGACGCACAGACCCTCGCGCGCCGTCTGATCACCCTGGCGAATGAGGCGGGTGGAGGGGACAACACGACCGTGATTGTCCTCGATCTGCGTAAACAAGACAACCGCGGGCTGTGGCAGCGTTTGCGCCAGCGCCTCGCCATCTAACCCAACGTTGCTGGAGGACACTATGCAGGACACGACGACACAACGAGCCACGCTCCTCGTCAAACTCCATGAGAAACCCTCTCATGAACTGGCCATCGCCTCGGACTGTTTCACGATCGGCCGAAAATCGGATAACCATCTCGTGATCGAGGACCCGGCCGTTTCTGGCCACCATGCCAGGATTACCAAGATCTACGCCGTATACTTTGTCGAGGACCTGAAAAGCACCAACGGCACTTTCATCAACAACAACCGTGTCGATCGCCATCAATTACGCGACACCGATGTCATCACGATCGGGCGGCACCGTCTCATTTTCCGGGACGGATCGGCGGCGGCCATCGCTCCTGTTGCCGCGGCCGAGGATTTCGACAAGACGATGGTCCTCCCGGGGACGGCAGCCGGAGCAGACAGTGCCATCCTTCCGGCCGGCCTGCACATCCTGTCCGGAAAAACAGACCAACGGGACTATCTGCTCACCAAGCATGTGACGGTAATCGGATCGCACGCGCAGGCAGCCATCAAGCTGACCGGATGGTTCGCGCCGCGTACCGCGGCACTGATCACGCGCCGGAACAGGACCTACTACATCAGCCCTGCGCGCAGCGGCAAGACCCTCACGGTCAACGGCCAAACCGTGTCGACGGAGAAAGAGTTGAAGGACAACGACCGCATCGAAGTCGCGGGCGCGGCCATGCTGTTTCGGATGAAGCCGGAGAGGAAGGTCTAGCCCGGTACAGCCAGGCTAGTTTCGAAGAAGAAGATGTCCCTTGGGCAGGCTTTGATAGCAGCCTTCCGAAAGATCCTGCGCGTGCTCCTGTAAACAGCTCAACATCCGCCCCTCGCCTGGTTCCACTCCCTGACACACTCGCTTGACATCGTCCGCACAAGCGGCCTTATACCCTTCCGCTTCTTTCCACCGCACCATCCGCTGCCGCACGATCTGCTGGCAAGGCGGCAGGAGCCGCTTCATGCGCTGTGCGACACAACGCTGACGCTCCTCTTCGGGCAGCGAATCCGGGCAGTACTGCTGCACCTCCGCATCGCACTTGACCTCTGCAATTTGTCTGGCGCGGCTGTCAGCCGGAACGGAAAACCCGCCGACGTCGTTTGCGGCCGACGGGTTGCCGGTTTGCATCGGTTGCGTCGTGGCCCTCTGTGGAGCACCGGCCGGGCCGGTTGCGGAAACGCCGGGGATGGTCAGATCAAGTTCCGGCAAGACAGGTGCGACGGCGTTGCGCGCCGGCGACTGGGCCGACCACAGCTCGCTCTTGGACGGCAGATTGGCCCACACGATGACCCAGACTACGATCAGTCCGAATACCGACACCAGGCTCGCGGGGACCTTCCCGGACGCCACTTGCTTGCTCGTCGTCTTCATCTTGGGCCAGAATAGAATAAAGTGAATCGAAAATCACCGAAACGCGCGTTTTGCGCAGTCGCGGACGGGCGCGCTCAAAGTCCGGCGGCGGGGCCTAGGTGGAGAAGGTGAGGCGACGAAGACGGCAGCTAGTTGTCGGGGGTTTCGACGATGTGATTCTCGAACCTGGTACAGCCCTCGGCGAACAGACGATTTGTCAGCATCTCGCCGGGCCATTCAATAGGCAGATCCGCGGTAAACACCCACACATCTGGAGAGGTCCAGACCGGCCCGTGTTCTTCCGGCAGTTCGGGGTCAAACAGGTCGGTCCACACGGGCATATACACGCCGTTTCCGCATTGCGTATGCAAATGCACGATGGTGCGGGACCGCACGAGCGGATCCAATTCTCTCCACACCGCCGCGGTTTCATCGGCCAGGTGGTGAAGACGCACCGCATTCTGCGCGTCAAACATCGCATACGCGGCGTAGACAGGCGCTTCGATCGTATCGGGTGCCCGCGCCAGCTCGGGACATTGCGCGACCAACCCTTCGAGAATCGCGCGGCGATCACGATCCTCCCATGAATCCGGCAAGGCGGGGTCCGCGGTCCCGATAATCTCGAACAACAGAAACGCGGTGTTTTCGACCGGTGGAAGGAGCCGGGCCGCCACCGATTGCGCACGCCGGGAATCCGTCACCGCGGTGAGGTGGTCATGAAGCATCTGAAGATTCAGCATTTCCAACGTGGCGTCGGTCAGCAGGCGCGACTCCACACGGACGACTGTTCCCGCCGGCACCTGCAAATGCCGGTGGAGTAGATCGGCGGTCGCGATGGGGTCGATTTTCAGTTTCAGAGGAGACGTGAGGTTGGCCTGGAGGGGCAGCTCCAGCGCCGCGATGGCGGCATAGGCCGGCTTTTCCTCCTCCGGTCCATCCAAGAGCACCGTGCAACTGGCCTCGGCCACGAGGTCAAACATCCATTCGGCCATTTCCTCATCGAGCGCGGCGAGCACCGTGAGCAAATCGTGCTCCCGGCCCTGCTCAAGGAACGCCTGCAGCGTATCGATCGCATCATCGGTATCGCCGTGATCGTGGCGGCGGGCATTGATGAGATGGATGAGATCGCGCGTGAGTGGATCAGGACGAGACCAGGCTAACATCGAGGCCCCCTACGCGCCGGGAAAACCGATTCCGCTCTCCGACATGACACGCCACCCATGTTGCCAAACTTCCTCAGGCGGCGCAAGTGCCCTGACGGTTCTTACGGGCACACCGGGGTGCTTGCCATGCGGCCTCGCCGCCCTACTCCCCGATGACCTTCACCAGAACCCGTTTGCGCCGACGTCCGTCGAACTCGCCATAAAAAATCTGTTCCCAGGGTCCGAAATCCAGCTTGCCGTTCGTAATCGCGACGACCACTTCGCGCCCCATAATCTGCCGCTTCAGGTGGGCATCCCCGTTATCCTCGCCGGTGTCGTGATGCCGGTAGCGCGCCCCCTGGGGAGCAAGCCGCTCAAGAAATTCGTCGTAGTCCTGCAGCAGTCCCTGTTCATCGTCGTTAATGTACACGCTTGCCGTAATATGCATGGCGTTCACCAGCACCAATCCTTCCCGTACCCCACTCTTATTGACCACCGTTTCAACCTGAGGCGTGATATTGATGTAGGCTCGTCTGGCCTTCGTTTCGAACCAGAGCTCTTCGCGGTAGGATTTCATGGGTGAACCATGACGCGGGCCGCATTGTGCCCGCTGGACGACGAGAGATGCAAGGGGGCACCGCAGGGTGAACCCCGCTGATGTGGCCACGCCCGGAAGAGGTTATAATACCGGCGGCCATGAGCGCGCATCCTCGACTCCAACCGCCCCGACTCTCGCAAAACGCGCGCACCGTATTATCCCAGCGCTACCTGGCCAGAAATGCGCGAGGCCTCGTCACCGAATCGCCGGCCGAGATGCTCTGGCGTGTAGCGTGCGATGTCGCCCTGGCCGAACAACGATACCCTCCGGCGACACGTCAGCGTGGTCTGGCTCGCCGGTTTTATGATCTCATGGCCTCTCTCACGTTCCTGCCGAATTCTCCGACGCTCATGAACGCCGGTCGACCGCTCCAGCAGCTATCGGCCTGCTTCGTGCTGCCGGTGGAGGATTCGTTGGAGTCGATTTTCGACGCCGTCAAACACCAGGCGCTCATCCATCAGTCAGGCGGGGGCACAGGATTTTCGTTCAGCCGCCTCCGCCCCCAGGCCGACCGCGTGGCCACCACGAGCGGACTTGCATCCGGCCCGGTGTCCTTCATGCGGGTCTTCAACCTGTCCACCGACGTCATCAAGCAAGGGGGAACGAGGCGCGGCGCCAATATGGGCATCTTAAGGGTCGACCACCCGGATATTTTGGATTTTATCCTCCTGAAGGACCGTCCGGGAGAAATGACGAACTTCAATCTCTCCGTCGGTCTCACCGACCATTTCATGCAGGCGGTCCAACAGGGCCGCTCTTATGGGCTCATCAATCCGCGCACTGCGAAAGTAGTGCGGCGCATTTCGGCCCCGCTCGTTTTTGATCGGCTGGCCCAGGCGGCCTGGCAATCCGGCGAACCTGGCGTCGTCTTTCTCGACACCATTAATAGAGCGAATCCCACCCCTCAATTGGGCAGGATCGAGGCAACCAATCCCTGCGGCGAACAGCCGCTCCTGGCCTATGAATCCTGTACGCTTGGTTCGATCAATGTGGCCCGGCTCCTCACCACCCGTCGCGGGAGGCGCGCCATCGACTATGAACGGCTCGCCGGGATCATTTCCCTCGCCGTTCGGTTTCTCGATAACGTCCTCGATCGAACCCGCTTTCCGCTGGCCGCCATTGAGCAACACACCAAACAGACGAGGAAGATCGGCCTGGGGATCATGGGATTTGCTGACCTCTTGATTCAACTCGACATTCCCTACGACACGGAGGAGGCGCTGGAGACCGCTGAACGACTGATGGGATTCATCCAATCCCACGCCCACGCGGCATCTCACCAACTTGCACAGGAACGTGGCGAGTTCCCCGCGTACAAGTCAAGCGTGCTTCATGCTCGGAGGCTTCAACGGCGCAACGCCACCGTCACAACGATCGCCCCCACCGGCACCATCAGTATTCTGGCGGACTGCTCGGCAGGCATTGAGCCGCTGTACAGCATCAGCGTCACCCGCACCATCATGGAGGACATCAAACTGGAAAGCATTCATCCCGAATTTCTCAAACAGGCACGGAAAAGAGGACTTCCGCTGACTGCCTTGCTCCGGGAGATCGGCCGCCGGGAATCGATTCAACCGCTGACGCGAATTCCGCAAGACCTGCGGCGGCTGTTTGTCACCGCCCACGACATCTCCCCGGCCCACCACGTTCGGATGCAGGCGGTCTTCCAACGATACAGCGACAGCGGCGTGTCGAAAACGATTAATCTGCCCGCTGCCGCCACGCCCAAAGACGTGGCAGCTGCCTTTCTCCTCGCGCATCAACTCGGATGCAAAGGCCTGACGGTCTACCGGTCGGGCAGTCGGGAGCATCAGGTTCTGGCCTGTTCCCACGTACAGTCCTGTTGAATCGAACACCCTCGGCACATGCGGGCTCCACTCCACCTCGGCAGAATTTCTTCACAAAATTGACACCTCTTGGGGTTGGTGATAAGTACTTTCACAGATCCAACAATACGATACAGTTCGCCATAGGGAGGTGCTCGATGTACGCAATCGCTGGAGATTCGTCGTTCGCCGGCAGCCCTCTGACGTGGAATCTCCTGTTTGCCCGTCAGCCTGAACCGGACTTGGAATTTACGGAAGAGGAATTGGAACAAACGACGAACGTACGATCGTCGCCCCCCATACAATCGCCGAAGAAATCGGGCGGCCGGCCTCTCCTGTGGATTCTGCTGCTCGTACTGATCGGAGGAGGCGCCTACGCCTACATGGAACCGGAACTGATCATGGATCTTGTGGGACCACTCCTCGGCGAATCACCCGTGTCACAACAACCGCCGCCTCTAGCCATGAAACCCGCTCCCTCGATGCCGCCAGCCGGCCAACGAGGACCGGCCGCTTCGGCGCCGACGGCTCCCGGCGGCCCGACGCCCGAGGCCGCCGCGCCAATGCCGGCACCAGCTCCGGCACCGACCACTGCGGCAACCGCGCCGGCGGCCCCCGCTCCAATCGCTCCGCCAAAACCGGTTGGTTCACCGGCTGTAGCTGTCGCTGCACCGCCCGTTGTCGATTCGCCGGTTCCCCTGTTCGGTGAAGGGCAGCTGGTGGCAGTCCTGCCGGACCCCGCAGCCCCTGGCGAGAAGGTGTTCCTCATGCAGGATGCCGCAGGAACGAAACCAGGGCCTGCGATTCCCCCTGGAACCGTCCTGACAATTCTCGATGGCGACTTGCAGGGCGGCGGCTGGGTGTACGCTGTTCGCAGTAATTATGGAACCAAAGGTTGGTTGGCTGAGAAGCAGCTTAAGTTAAAGCCTTAACCCTTTCCTCAGAAATCCTGAGCCCAGCGCATACAGAGGGCGGCGGCACGAGTCCAGTGCCGCCGCCCTCTGTGCTATAATGCCGCCCGTCCAACTTCCCTGCTTCGAGCCATCATTCCCAGAGAGGGCAGAAGACCATGCGCGCCGTGATCTTCGACTTCGATGGAGTCATCGCCGACACCGAACCCCTGCACTTTGAAGGGCTGCGCCGGACTCTGGCCGATATCGGCATCACCCTGACCGAGGCGGACTACTATGCCAACTACCTCGGCTTTGACGATCACGGATGCATTCTGGAGGCGCTCCGAGTCAACCAACGTCCGGTGACCGGCCCGTTGGTGCAGGAGTTGATGCGCAAGAAGGCCGCGGCCTACCTGGCCTCTATCAAGCATCACCTCGTCATTTTCCCGGGCGTGAGGGAATTCGTCGGAGAAGCGGCCGCCGCCTACCCGATCGCCATTGCGTCAGGCGCGTTGCGACTGGAGATTGAACTGATCTTGGAACAAGCTGGGATCCGAAAAGCGTTCCGCCATATTACGAGCGCGGAGGACGTGACAAAGGCCAAGCCGGACCCCCAACCGTTCCTGCATGCCTTGGCCGGCTTGAACCGCCAGACCAACGCCCGCCCAATCCCTCCGGACTCTTGTCTGGTCATTGAGGATTCACTGCCCGGCATCAGGGCCGCCAAGTCGGCGGGAATGAAAGTGCTGGCGATCGCCAACACCCACACGGTGCAGGACCTGCGCGAGGCGCACGCCATCAGCCACGGCTTACAAGAGGCACGTCTCGACGACGTGCGCGCCCGCTTATGGCCATCATGACCGCCGCTGAAGCTCAGGCCTACTGCACAGCCTATACGAAGCAGAGCGGCAGCAACTTTTACTATTCGTTTCTGTTCCTCCCCAACGCCAAACGTGAGGCGATGTATACCGTCTACGCCTTCTGCAAGGCGGTGGACAGCGCGGTGGACGAACCGCCGGCCGACAGCAATCCGAAGGAGGAATTGAAACGCTGGCGAAGCGAACTGGAGGCTGTGTATCAGGGGAGCCCCTCCTCCCCTATCACCATAAGCCTTGCGCACCACGTGAAGGCCCTCTCCATCCCCAAGGCCTATTTTGAAGAATTGATCAAGGGCGTCGAGATGGACCTCTTCAATAACCGCTATGTCACGTTCGACGAGTTGTCCCTCTATTGTTATCGCGTCGCCTCTGTCGTGGGTCTCATCTGCCTGCACATCTTTGGTGTCACGTCGCCCCGGGCGCAGGACTATGCCGTCGACCTCGGCATGGCCTTCCAGATGA
>JBQTIO010000170.1:0-5616 GCA_052388075.1 Nitrospiraceae bacterium | reverse complement strand
TACGCCGATTACATGCAGACCGACGAATTCTGGAGCGCAGTAGACGAGCTGATGGCCTATGGCAAGGACAAGAACACGGCCATCATGTGCGCCGAAGCCGTCCCCTGGCGGTGCCATCGCTCCTTGATTGCCGATGCCCTCGTCACCCGAGGCTGCGATGTGCGTCATATCATGACAGAGGCCAAGGCCGACCAGCACCAGCTGACCTCTTTCGCGACGTGTACGAATGGCGTGCTCCACTATCCCCTTCCGAACGCCGCCCCTCGCTTGTTCTAAGGGCCCAGTTGCGCCAACCTCCCGCTTTCTCCACACTACCGTCTATGTTTTATCGTCTTAGCGCCGATCTGGTATTGCTTCTTCACCTCGGCTTTGTGCTCTTTGTGCTCTTGGGCGGGTTCTTGCTCATGAAATGGTCGCGTTTGATGTGGTTGCACTTGCTGGCTGTCGCCTGGGGCGCGTGGGTAGAATTCAGCGGAGGGATCTGCCCGCTGACCCCCTTGGAGAATTGGCTCCGGACGCAAGCCGGCGAAGCCGGGTATGCCGGAGATTTCGTCATCCGGTATCTGTCCTCGATCCTGTATCCGGACACCTTAACCCATGACCTTCAAGTCGCCTTTGGGGCGCTGGTGTTAGTGGTGAACCTGGTGATCTACGGATGGCTGTGGCGGACTCGGCAGAGGCAGCGAGAATAGGACTGGAGGACTGGGGGTTGGCCTGCGAGAAACCCGCCGAGATTTGCTGGCCACGAGAGATAATTCGAAGCCCTCAGGCAATCGACGATTGATGCCTCGCGAGGAACGCTTCGCGATATTGAGAGAAGCCACGCGCGGGGACACGGCGGGCTGATTCGCGGCTATGCGGCTTTCAGGATCGCCTTTCGGAGCGATGGGGAAATTGTAATGGGCGAGAAGAGACTCTTGGGGTAGAGGTAGTCTTCTCCGGACTCATCAATCACGCGAACCTGGCCGTGCTTAGCCGCCATCGCATCGAGAAGAGCGACATAGATCTTTCGTTTTTCAAGGGAAACCTTATACCCTTTGTTCTCGACACAGATCAGAAACCGGGAAGCCGCACGTTTGAGCTTTTGCATGGCGATAACCTCAGAGTAGTCGCTTGACCTTGCATTCCTTCCGGCCTATCCCCGTTGCCTCATACCAGTGAATTTCAGCAAGATGGACGGAGCCATCGGGGAGTCGAACCCTTGCAATGCCTTTACGCTTGCGCCAACGCCCTCTGCCATAGAACTTCCGACGCCGCGCGATCTCGCGGATTCGAGATCCAACCGCAAATGTTTCAATCTGCGTCATCGGGCCGAGCAGCTCGAAATGCACGGGGCTATGGTCCCAAAGTTATGTGTCATCCGTCAATGGGAAGGATACGACGGCGAGGAATGGCTGGAGCACCACCCATCGCTGATGCGACGAGGCAAGCGCGCCGGGAGAAGTGTTGGATTGCAAGACCTTGTATCTTCAGAGGAGGTTTTGCATCATGGCACCACGGGAGCGGGGCAGATCGCAAAGATCCGGGTCAGGAGTACTGAAGACCGTGGGTCAGCTCGGGTCGTCCCGTTCCTCCGTTCACCAACCCGGACAGGTGAGAGGGCCTCGAGCCCGCATTGTGCAAGGACGGGAGACACGGAGGTGTACCATGAGTGCAGAGATCTTTGTGGGGATGGATGTGTCGCAAGCGTGCGTCGATGTGGCGGTCCAGCCGGGGACGAGCTTCCAGATTCCGCATGACGAGAGCGGGATCGTGCAGGCGGTCGAGCGGCTGCACACCCTGCAGCCCACCTTGATTGTGCTCGAAGCGACCGGGGGCCTCGAAGTGCCGCTGGCAGGGGCGCTCACCGCCGCCGGACTGCCGGTCGTCGTGATCAATCCGCGGCAGGTGCGGGACTTTGCCCGAGCGACGGGGCAGTTGGCCAAGACCGATCGGCTCGATGCCCAGATCCTCGCCCGGTTCGCCGAAGCCATTCGCCCGCCGGTTCGCCCCGTGGCCGATGAACAAACGCAGGTCTTGGCGGCGCTGGTGGCGCGCCGTCGGCAGCTGATTGAGATGCTCACGGCAGAAAAGAATCGACTGCGCCTGGCGGCTCGGCCCATTCAGAAACGCGTGCAGGCGCACATCACCTGGCTGGAGAAGGAACTGGCCATCACCCATACCGATCTCACCGCGACGATGCGCCAGAGTCCGGTGTGGCGAGAGAAAGAGGAGGTCTTGCGGAGTGTGCCGGGCGTGGGGCCGGTGCTTACCACGACGCTCTGCGCGAACCTGCCGGAATTGGGCACGTTGACGCGCAAAGAAGTGGCGGCCTTGGCAGGCGTCGCCCCGTTCCCGCGCGACAGCGGCACGCTCAACGGCCGGCGAGCCATTTGGGGTGGGCGCGCCCATGTGCGGGCGGCACTCTATATGGCCGCGCTGGTGGCCACGCGGAGGAACCCCGTGATTCGGGCATTCTATCAGCGCCTCTGCCAGGC
Source organism: Nitrospiraceae bacterium (assembly GCA_052388075.1). Lineage (GTDB taxonomy): Bacteria > Nitrospirota > Nitrospiria > Nitrospirales > Nitrospiraceae > Nitrospira_D. The sequence goes on along the minus strand of JBQTIO010000170.1, from coordinate 3,139 downwards.
AGGGAAGGCGAAGAAGTTGGCGTTGACGGCCTGCATGCGCAAGTTGCTCACCATTCTCAATGCCATGCTGAAGAGCGGAACGCCGTGGCGGATAGCGGCCAGTCAGCCGACTTGATTTTCAAGACAGTTGCTGACCCCTCATTCGACCCCTCATTCTTCACCGACACCTGTTGTGTGCCGAGTCCGGCGCTCCAGACAAGCGTCACAAACATCGCTAGCATTACGGACACGACTTGTCGGTTCATGGTGTGACCTCCTCATCAACCTGGCTCGACATGTGCTGATCGCAACAGCTTGGCGCATTTGAAGTCACTCCATGTTCGAGACAATCCTTGTAGGCAGCGTAGGCCTTCAAGGCCCACTCTTCACCGGGACAGCCCTGCATCGTCATGGCCACTTCCAGGAACTCAATGAGCTCCTCTTGCGTGACACCCTTCTCATGCGCCATCTTCACGTAGGCGCGGATGCAGGGCTCGCACCGGATTGCAATCGAGATGGCGACGGCGGTCAGCAGCTTGTATTTGGCCGGCACGGCGCCATCGCGATAGCTCTCCTGCCGCATGCGCAGTAACCCTCCTGTGACTTTCGGACTCACCCGGCGCAATTCCCCAAAAAGATCTACACCGTCCGCACTCGCTACGGTGTTCTTTTCCGTCCTTTCCATTTAGCGTTCTCCTTCCGTTCTTGCGTTCATTGGAACAGTCTCTTGAAGAAAGATCCCACCCCATCTTCGCTCCTTTCCGCCTCGACCAATGACCCATTAGGGATCACGATTGCACGGTAGGTGGCAAGCAGCGTGCTGGTGCCCTCTACTGCTTTGATGAGCTGGTCAGGGCTAACACGACGGGGTTCGACCGAGATGATCGCGCCGCCGCGTGGGTAACTGACCGCTGCCGTTTTCACTCCCGGCACTGCGAGCAAGGCCTGGCGGATGTCCTTCTCACAGCTGGCGCAGGCCCAGCCCTCGATCTTCAACGTGATCGTCTCGGTCGGTGGTCCAGCCTGACGCCGAGGCGCTTCCGGCTCCGCCGCACCGAAGGGTGTCACGCCGAAGGCTACGAGAACCAGGATTGTGAGCGCACTGAGTGTCTTCCGAATCATCGTGTTCACCTCTTCACTAGAGCCCAAGCCAATAGGGTGCCAGCACCAGGACAACGGCGAGGGTGGCCATGATCCACAGGAACATCCGAGAGGGCCGCATCTCTCTGGTCCCAGCACAGGCGGTCCCTGATGCACACCTCTGCTCGGGCCTTCTGTATGCCAGGTAGAACCCCGTCCCCAGCAAGAGTACGGTCACGCCGATGAACCACGGCCGATACGGCAAGAGCGCCTTGAGGAAACCGGCTGTGCCGGCCAGGAACCCGGTGGCGCCCATCCCCACCCCCAGGGCCGCAAATATGAGCGGCCCGATACAGCAGACGGATGCCAGCAGAGCAGTCACCAGTCCCCCGGCCGATGTAGCTGTCATCACCACACCCCTCGACTCATCGCGATCGCCTGTGTCCGCTCTACGTTTCATCGGCTCCATTCCTCTGCTGCTCAGGCTTGACCGATTCCTGCTGCTCTCAGAGCGTCGGCGGTGATCGGTTCTCGCCTGCAGCAGTCCAGCAAGACGCCATTCACCGCGATAGCCGGGACCGTTGTGATCCCGTAGCTTCTCGCCTTGTCCCCGCACTCGTTCGTCGCACAGCCATCCCGCAGATCGTAGATATGCGATCGCAGCTCGGACAAACTAACGACTTGACCAAGCTGACCGTTTCATCACAAATCGGACAGCCGGCTGTGAACACCTCAACGTGGCGTTTTGCGGTTGTCATCGTGTGGTCTCCTCTCCTTCTCTAAGGTTTGTAAGATTGGGCACCTGTTGGTCGGCCGCCCGGCGTCACAGGCTCCGATTAAGCTTCGAAGCGCCCGGGCCAGAGCACTCAGGTCACGGACTTTTGCCTCGACTCCAGCCAACTTAGCCTGCGCCTTCCGCTGGACATCGCCACATTGCGCCCGCGAACTCACCCGAAGGTTCAACAACTCGGCGATCTCTCGAAGCGTGAAGCCTAGCGCCTGTGAGTTCTTGATAAACCGCAGTCGCCGCTCTTCGTCTGCGCCATACAGTCGGTACCCCGACGATGCTCTCGCGGCCGGACCAAGGAGGCGGAGCCGCTCATAGTACCGGATCGTTTGGACGTGGACTCCGGCTGACTTCGCGAGTTGACCAATCGTGAATTGGGACGTCATGGTTGATCCTCGAGAAGAGTCTACACCTTGTACTATGGTACCGAGTCAAGGGGGGCGCGGATTCCTCATGCTCACTCATCGCCCTGTAAGAGTTCTCTTGAATGGACGACTTCATACTGGCGCCATAACCCAAGCGGTGGGGTACATGTCCGGTGTGAGCTAGCTTACAGAAGCGTGATGTTCTTATGTCTATACTGACTGGTATGCACCAATCCAAAAGAACCGGATTGACGTAGATCGGAAGGGTTGGTACATACACGCAAGTTGATACCCTGTCAGACCACCACGAGGCCGCCATGCCGATAGAAGAAATCACCCAGAAAGTCAGCGATCGCTATGCCAAAGCCGCCTGCACGGGGGAGCAGATGTGCTGCCCCACGAGTTACGACATGGCACAGCTCAAGTCCTTCATCCCCGAAGAAGTCCTCAAGATTTCATACGGTTGCGGCACGCCGGCCGGGCTGAAGACGGTGCGCGCAGGAGAGACGGTCCTGGATATCGGTTCGGGCGGAGGGATCGATTGTTTCGAAGCCTCCCGGCTCGTCGGACCCACCGGTCGCGTAATCGGTATCGACATGACCGATACCATGTTGGAGATCGCGCGGAAGAACGCTGTTGTCGTCGCCACCAATCTTGGCTATCCCGCTTCCAACGTGGAGTTTCGCAAAGGTCTGGCCGAGGCGATGCCCGTGGAGGACAACACGATTGATCTGATCATTTCCAATTGCGTGATCAATCTCGCGCCGGACAAGCGCAAGGTCTTTCATGAAATGTTTCGCGTCACGAAGCCGGGCGGGCGATTTACCATTTCCGATATTGTGGCGGACCAGCCGGTCCCTCAGTACCTGGTCCATGACACGGAGAAGTGGGGAAATTGCCTGTCCGGTGCACTGACGCTGACGGACTA
>JBQTIO010000169.1:0-4265 GCA_052388075.1 Nitrospiraceae bacterium | reverse complement strand
GAGCGGGACTGGCGAGAAAAGCGCGACTCGAAGTTCCTGAAACATCGAGCCCTCCCCGTCCCGCCAGTCTCGCTCTTCCCGCTCGTCGCGCAGATCTAATACCGTCGCAAGTTCGGGACCGGAAGATTCCAAAGGTCTTCCCGAATCGCCGCCCAGAGTACCCCCAGAGTCTCAGTAAGGTCTGGAGCCGACCGTGCGACGAATTTGACCGCCAGACCTGGAGCTGCCGAGGTTGAAACTGCTCCCAGTACCAGGCCGGGACGCTGCTCCAGAATAGCAGCGAGTACGACGTCGAGACGTCTCCAGACATCGGCATCGACCGCATCGCCGATGACAAAGAGCGACGCCACATAGTCCCAGCTCCCGACGAGACCTACCGATTCAGGTAGTCGGCCAGGGACCAGGCGATACCGCTCGACGACCGAGCAACCTAGAGGCGTTCCGATGCAGATCTCGTTTTCGATCGATGTGAATGCCCAGCGCTCCTGCCGGGCAACTCGACCGGAGGCTATGGCGTCCCACAGTACCACTGTCGAGCCAGGTGCAAGATCCACATGGATCGATTGGCGAACGCGAGACCCGGCAAAAGGGATCGTGACCTCGGGCAACCACTCCAACCGAGCTTTAGGACCAACCGAAAGACGAACCTCCTGCACAGCCGGCTCAGACAGACTTCGATAGACACGATTGGCGGATGGACTCGTCATCAGCACATGCGTCCCGGCATGGAGCTGCGCCTCAACCGACACATGATCGCCGCCGACCAAGCCACCAGATGGATTTAGGAGCCAGGTGTAGGCACATCCGCTGTCGTCGAGATACGAAGGAGGAATGTGATGCCAGGGACTCGTGCAAGACGAGCGCGTGAGTATCGTGCGGGGGCCAGCTCGTTCGAACTCATAGAAGAGCGCCCCACGCCGGCCAACTGTGTCGAGCACGGGGACTGGCGCCCTTCTTCCTGGCGCCTGTCCCCGTCGGGGCAGCGGGACAGCCACCGCCGCAGGCGTCGGAGCCAGTCCCCTGGATTCACCTTTCACGTCTTACCTTTCACGGTTCCAGGGAGCGATGCACGTGCTGCGGCAAAAGCTGCTCAACCCACGTGCACACCTGGTCGAGCCCCTGTCCTGTTTTGAGATTCGTAAAGAGATAGGGCAGGTCACCCCGCATTCGCTTGCTGTCCCGATCCATCACGGACAAATCGGCTCCGACATGAGGCGCGAGATCGACCTTGTTGATCACCAGGAGATCGGACCTGGTGATTCCAGGACCACCTTTGCGTGGGATCTTATCACCGGCCGCCACATCAATCACATAGATGACTTTGTCTGCGAGTTCGGGGCTGAATGTCGCAGCCAGATTGTCGCCGCCGCTCTCGACAAACATCAACTCGACATCGGAATGGCGCTTGAGCAAATCGTCCAAGGCCTCCTGATTGTGCGAGGCATCTTCACGGATCGCCGTATGCGGACAACCTCCGGTTTCGACGCCCAGAATACGGTCTTGAGGCAGCGCTCCCCGGCGCGTGAGAAACTCGGCATCCTCTTTGGTAAAGATGTCATTGGTGACCACCGCCAAACTCACATGATCACGCAGACGGCGGCAGAGCGCTTCGACAAGCGCGGTCTTTCCAGACCCCACCGGCCCACCGACACCAATCACAGGAATATGACGCGCCCGCGCCGCCGTCACACGCCCGTTGCCACAAAGATGTTCATCCGCTCTATGCATAATAAGAAAAGAACTACGAGCGAAAGAGTCGCGACTCCAGCCGGCTGTGTCGCATTGCGTAAATGTCCTGGACCGGTGACCAAGACTGAAGCACTCGCTGATGCGCTGCTTTGTGACTGACTCGTTCGATCACTTCGAGCCAGCTCTCCAATAACCGCTGTCCCTCACGCTGACCGATCGGCATCAACTTCATCGCCGCCGCCACAAAACCTGTCGCTGTTTGGTAGAGAAACGCGGCAATGGTGTCCTCCTTAGACCAACCGGCGGCTGCAAGCGTGAGCCCCAGGCTGACGGCCACATGCCCCGGTGTCTTCTCTGCTTCAACAGCAGCCAGATAATCTTCGATCAATAGATGTCTCGCATGTTGATTCGTAGCCAGCCGAATCACCTGGCGTCCCATCTGCCGGCTGGCTGTCCGTGATTCACGGCCCAGCTTCATCGCCTCCAGTTCTCGATCCGCCTTGAAGGCAATTTTCAAGATGCCGGAAACACCGGCATCATGTGCCAATCCTGCTGCAACCGCTTCGCGCTCACCTATGCCTGTCGTGAGCAACTCAACCACGTAGTGCGACAGCTCTTCCGCATTCCGAACCGCACCACCCTGCACCGCCGCCTCCAGCCCTGAGGAGAAGGCATAGCCTCCTGAAGGAAAAAAACTATCGACGAATCGAAGCCCGGTGAGGAGCGAGATCGTATTCATATGTGGAACTCACCCTATTCGCCTACTGCCGACAGGCTGCTCAAAACGTTGTCCAGCAAGGCCGAGCCGACGAACGCACCGGAGGCGTACCCTCTTGGGTACGTTGAGGATGCGTTCAAGGTGAGAACGAAGCTGGACAGCGTTTTCAGCAGCCATCAGAACAGGAAATAGCGTTGGGCCATGGGAAGCACCGCCATCGGATCACATGTCAAGATCTGCCCGTCGGCTTTCACCACATAGGTTTCCGGATCCACGTCAATGCGCGGTAACGCATCATTCAGCTTCATATCGCGCTTGCCGATGCTGCGGCACTTCTTCACCGCCGCCACACGTTTCTGCAAGCCGAGTGACTTGTGCACCCCTTGATCCATCGCAGCTTTGGAAAGAAAGGTTAGGCTCGTTGAAAACGGGGCGCGCCCAAAGCTCCCGAACATGGGCCTGGTGAAGACCGGCTGCGGCGTGGGGATCGACGCATTGGGATCTCCCATGGCAGCGGACATAGGGAAGCCACCCTTCAAGATAATCTCTGGCTTTACGCCGAAGAAGGCCGGCTTCCACAGCACGAGATCCGCCAACTTGCCGACCTCGACCGAGCCCACTTCGTGCCCGATGCCGTGCGCAATCGCCGGATTGATCGTATACTTCGACATATAGCGCCGCACGCGAAAGTTATCGTTGGAACCAGCCAGCTTGTCGGCCGCAGTTTGGGAGAGATGTCCGCGCTGTACTTTCATCTTGTGCGCCGTCTGCCAGGTGCGAATGATGACTTCACCCACGCGCCCCATCGCCTGCGAGTCGGACGACATGATGCTGATCGCCCCCATGTCGTGCAGGATATCCTCCGCTGCAATGGTTTCGCGGCGAATGCGCGATTCGGCAAAGGCGATGTCCTCCGGTACGCGAGGGTTTAAATGATGACAGACCATGAGCATGTCGAGATGCTCGTCCATCGTGTTCACCGTGAACGGCATCGTGGGGTTCGTGGACGAGGGCAACACATTGGCCTCACCGCACACTTTAATGATATCGGGAGCGTGCCCACCACCGGCGCCTTCTGTATGGTAGGTGTGAATCGTCCGTCCCTTGAAGGCCTTGATCGTATCTTCGACAAACCCGGCTTCGTTCAACGTATCGGTGTGGATGGCGACTTGGACATCGAATTCTTCCGCTACATCGAGGCAGGTCGAAATCGCCGTCGGCGTGGTGCCCCAGTCTTCGTGCAGCTTGAGCCCGATCGCCCCGGCTTCTACCTGCTCGCGCAAGCCATCCGGCAGCGATGAATTGCCCTTCCCGAGAAAGCCGAGATTAATCGAGAATCCCTCCGCTGCTTCCAGCATGCGATGGATGTTCCATGCGCCAGGCGTGCAGGTCGTGGCATTGGTCCCGGTTGCCGGGCCAGTCCCGCCGCCAATCAACGTCGTGAGCCCGTTGGCCAAGGCCTCAATGATGATCTGCGGACAGATGAAATGGATGTGCGTATCGATTCCACCCGCCGTAATGATCTTGCCTTCCGCCGAAAGCACTTCGGTGCAGGCGCCGACCTCCATTCCTTTTGTCACGCCTTCCATCATGTCAGGATTGCCGGCCTTGCCGATGCCGGCAATGCGACCATCCAGGATACCGATATCCGCCTTCACGATCCCCCACCAGTCGACGATGATCGCATTCGTGATCACGAGGTCGAGCGCGCCCTTCGCGCGGGTGGCTGATGGTGACTGGCCCATGCCGTCGCGAATGACCTTGCCGCCGCCGAACTTGGCCTCTTCACCGGGCACCGTCAGATCGCGCGTGATCTCGATCAGCAAATCCGTATCGGCCAGGCGAATGCGATCACCCG
>JBQTIO010000168.1:0-41825 GCA_052388075.1 Nitrospiraceae bacterium | reverse complement strand
GCGATGGACTACAGCATCGTCGTCTCGGCGACGGCCAGCGATGCGGCTCCCATGCAATTCTTGGCTCCGTTTGCCGGGGCGGCGATCGGCGAATACTTTCGCGACAACGGCAAGCACGCCTTGATCGTGTACGATGACTTGTCGAAGCACGCGGTGGCCTACAGACAGCTTTCCCTCTTGCTGCGCCGGCCTCCGGGCCGCGAAGCCTACCCGGGCGACGTGTTCTATCTGCACTCGCGGTTACTTGAGCGCGCCGCCAAGTTGAGCGATAAGCTCGGCGGCGGCAGTCTCACGGCGCTTCCGATCATTGAGACGCAGGCGGGCGACGTCTCGGCGTATATTCCGACCAACGTCATTTCGATCACGGACGGCCAGATCTATCTCGGCAGCGACCTCTTCTATTCCGGTATTCGTCCCGCGATCAACGTGGGCCTCTCGGTCTCCCGCGTCGGTGGATCGGCCCAGATCAAGACGATGAAACAGGTCGCCGGTACTCTCCGACTGGACCTCGCGCAATACCGTGAAATGGCGGCGTTTGCCCAGTTCGGCAGCGAACTGGACAAAGCGACGCAGATGCAGCTCGCGCGCGGCGTCCGCATGGTGGAGTTACTGAAGCAAGGTCAATACAAGCCGATGCCGGTGGCCGATCAGGTGCTCTCGATCTATGCGGGCGTCAACGGCTTCCTCGACGATGTGCCGGTGGACAAGGTGCAACAGTTCGAAGCTGACCTCCTCCATTACGTCCAACAGCACCACCCGGAGATGAAAAAGGACGTTGCCAGCCTCAGCAAGATTGATGACAAGGTCGGCGGCAGGTTGAAGGAAACTATTGGGACCTTTAAGCAGAAGATGGGCTACGGGGCAAAATAGCGATCAGCATCCAGCGGCCAGCATCGAGCTGAGGGCTGAATCGCTGACTGCTGAACGTGTAGAAACATGCCAAGCTTACAAAGCCTGCGCCGTAAGATCTCGGCGTTCAAGAACACCCAAAAAATCACCAAAGCCATGAAGATGGTGGCCGCGGCGAAGCTCAAGCGCTCGCAGGACCGCATTCTCGCCGCTCGTCCCTATGCGCACAGGATGCGGGGGGTGTTGAGCAACCTCAGCCAGCGGGTGAATCGCGCAGCCCATCCGTTGTTGCAGAAGCGCGAAGGGGAGAACGTTGAAATTCTCGTCGTCACCAGCGATCGAGGACTCTGCGGCGGATTCAACGGGAATATCGTGCGGAAGAGCGCCGAGTTCGTCCGGCAATGTGAGGCGCGGGGGTTCCGGGTCACTCTCAGCATCGTCGGCCGAAAGGGCCGCGATTATTTTCGACGCCGGACCTGGCCGATTCGACAAGAATGGATCGGAGTGTTCGACAAGCTCAGTTTCGAGCACGCCATCGATATCGGTGGCGACCTGACCGACAATTTTGTGACGGGGACGTTCGATGAACTCTACGTTGTCTACAACGAGTTCAAATCGGCCATTCAACAGCGTGTGATCGTCGAAAAGCTGTTTCCTGTCGACGCGGCTGCAGAATTCGGTACGGCGCAAGCGGAAGGGACGACCGGCGGCAGCTATCTCTACGAGCCGGATGAAGCCGAACTGCTCAATGTCCTCGTGCCGAAACACTTTCAGATTCAGGCATACCGCATTCTGCTGGAATCGGCGGCTGCCGAACATGGAGCCCGTATGAGCGCCATGGACGGAGCCACGCGCAATGCCGGCCAACTCATCAAGAAGGTCACGCTATATTACAACAAGACAAGGCAGGCGGCGATCACGAAAGAACTGATGGACATCGTTGGCGGCGCAGAAGCATTGAAATAGAAATTCTTAGTGCTGAATTGTGAGTGTTGAGTTGTTGGAAAACTAAACACTAAAAATTCACAACTCAAAACTCACGAGGAAGAGGAGCGACATGAGTATAGGCAAAGTGATGCAGGTCATCGGACCAGTGGTGGACGTGGAATTTCCTCCCGGCCAACTGCCGAACATCTACAACGCGCTCAAGGTGACGCAGGAAGAGAACAAAACCGCGGGCAAGCCGGCTGTGAACATTACCCTCGAAGTCGCCCAGCATCTTGGTGAGAACCGTGTCCGCGGTGTCGCCATGTCCACGACCGACGGTTTGACCCGTGGGATGGACGTCAAGGATACCGGTGCAGCCATTTCCGTACCGGTCGGCCGCGAGACGCTCGGACGGTTGATTAACGTCCTCGGTGAGCCGGTCGACGAGAAAGGACCGCTCAAGACGAAAAAGACGTATCCGATTCACCGCCCGGCGCCAAAGCTTGAGGATCAGGATACGAAGACTGAAGTGCTCGAAACCGGTATCAAAGTCGTCGATCTCCTCGAACCGTATAGCAAGGGTGGGAAAGTCGGGCTGTTCGGCGGCGCCGGCGTCGGCAAAACGGTCATCATCATGGAACTCATTAACAACATCGCCTTGCACCACGGCGGCTTCTCGGTGTTCGCCGGTGTGGGCGAGCGTACCCGTGAAGGCAACGATCTGTGGCACGAAATGCGGGAGTCGAAAGTCATCGATCCCGACGACTTCACCAAATCGAAAGCGGCGTTGGTCTATGGCCAGATGAACGAGCCGCCCGGCGCCCGCCTCCGCGTCGGGCTCACCGGTCTCACGGTCGCGGAATACTTCCGCGATGAAGAGAACCAAGACGTGCTGCTCTTCATCGACAACATTTTCCGCTTCACCCAGGCGGGGTCAGAAGTGTCCGCGCTGCTCGGTCGTATGCCGTCCGCCGTCGGCTATCAGCCAACCCTCTCGACTGAGATGGGAGCGCTGCAAGAGCGGATTACCTCCACGAAGAAGGGATCGATTACATCAGTCCAGGCAATCTACGTGCCGGCCGACGACTTGACCGACCCGGCGCCAGCCACAGCCTTCGCGCACTTGGATGCGACCACCGTGTTGTCGAGGCAACTGGCCGAGTTGGGCATCTATCCGGCGGTCGACCCATTGGACTCAACTTCACGAATTCTCGATCCGCAAGTGATCGGCGAGGAGCACTACACAGTCGCGCGGGGTGTCCAGTCCGTGCTGCAGCGATACAAAGACCTGCAGGACATCATCGCCATTCTCGGGATGGACGAATTGTCGGAAGATGACAAGCTTACGGTGGCGCGTGCCAGAAAGATGCAACGGTTCCTGTCGCAACCGTTCCACGTCGCCGAAGCCTTCACCGGCACGCCGGGCAAGTACGTGAAGCTCAAGGACACGGTCCGTAGCTTCAAGGAGATCCTCGACGGCAAGTACGACCATCTTCCGGAACAGGCGTTCTATATGGTCGGGCCAATCGAGGAAGTGATTGCGAAAGCGGAGAAGATGGGGGTTAAGGTATAGCGATCGAAGCGGGTCCCTTCCTTGCTCGCGCAACGCGCGGCCTCAGAAGGCCCTCGTTGCATGCGCGCAGTGGAAGGGACACCGCTCCTCCGCTTTCTGAGAAAAGGTAGGGCAAGAGAATGGCGGGAAAGATTCTGTTAGAAGTCGTGACGCCGGAAAAGCAACTGCTGAGCCAGCAGGTGGATGAGGTTATCGCGCCTGGCTCAGAGGGCGAATTCGGCGTGTTGCCGGGCCACTGCCACTTCCTCTCGACGCTTCGTATCGGAGAACTGCGTTATCGCGTGGCTGATCAGACAAACCATATGGCCGTCCTCTGGGGCTATGCCGAAGTGACTCCGACCAAAGTCACTGTCATGGCCGAGATCGCCGAAAAGGCTGAGGACATCGATGTTGAACGCGCCACGGCCAAAGTCGCTGAAGCCGAACAGCGGCTCCAAGCGGGGGGCCTGCCCTCCGAGGTCAAAGAAGCCGAGATCAGCCTCGAAAAAGCCCGCCTCCGCAAGAAGATCGCCGAACGCACGCGCCGGTCACACTCCAGTTAATTAAGCAGTGGGCCCAGCGGAATACTGATCACGATCCCACCCATCACGTCATTGAGCCTAAAATCCCGCTTCGGGCTGTTGGGGTGTGCGTTATGGCATCCGATACAGGCTTGGGTCACGGCCAGATCGGCGTAGATCGCTTGGAAATAGCGGCTCCCTCCGACTTCAGCGAATCCAACATAAGGGCGGTTGGGCTGCGTGATGAAGGTCCCAAGCCCTGTCTCCTCAAACTCAGTGCTCGCGGCATTCTGTTTGTTGATCGGCCACAGACTAATCAGCCGGTACCGAATACCGGTCCCCTTTTTGGCAATTAATCGGCCTGACTCCAGCAAGAACTGGGCGGGCAACGGGAGTGTATTTTTTTCGGCCCAGTTCTCCGATGCGACCACGATCCCTTTTGACTGCATCCGTTCGACGACATGTCTGGTGTACACATCCCGGTCTGCCTCGATGACGGCATGGACGTAGTCTGCCACCGTCTCGATCGGCAAGCTGAAGCCGACCAATGGGCTCGGAGTCGTAGCGGCCCCACTCCGGCTCAAACCTATTCCGACGAGAACCAATGCAAGCGACAGAGCTCCCCACATCAGTTTTTTCGAGGATATCATGGTGACCTCCTTGGTTATGTCATAGCGCCAACGGCAGAAGAATAAGGCCGAGTGTCAGACTTGGATCAGGAAGGAGTCGAAGGGATCGAATGAAGCGAAACGAGCGGAGCAGGACGGCGAGGAAGCAGTTGTTACCGGTGGAGCAGCAGAAGACCAACGCCTGGTGAGAAGGTACCGACGACATGGTCCCGTTCCCCTGCTCGTATGACATGACGTGCTCGCACGATCATACAATATGATGAGCATACTCTCAGGTCCAAACGTTGTCCAACCGCCACCTATTCATAGTCCGCAAGAAGATCGCCAAACGTGCCAGTAAGACCGGGCATGTCTGATCTCTACAGTTTGCACCCTCCAATTGAGTCGCGCGTAAGGACAGGATACAGGACAAGAGAAGAGGTTCATTATCCACACTGTGAGGCTTCACTTGGCGAAGTGAGCAAGATTGGGGTTTCGAATTACTTGGACGTCATCCAAGGAAGTTAGGTGAGGGCTATTCCACAACCTGTCTACCCGAAGAATTTCGCGATCTGCTCACGCGCTACCTCCAGGAGAAAGGACGGGCATCTGATCGCTACTCATTTATGAAGGGTTGGAATGATCAGGGAGCATACTATTTCCTCAAGAGGCCTGAGGGGTATGTGGAAGACATAAAGCTTCGGTGGTCATATTGCAGTACAGGTATGAAGTCCTATGTGTTCGAGCATAAATTGAGAATGAGCAAGAGAGGAAAGCATCTTGCCTGGCCGGTCCGTGGAAAACCGCTCCAGTTATCATTCAACGATGAAGATCATGTCCGACCAGAATGCAATTCAAGAAGCATACAAACTTGGCGGTCCCAACGCCCTGCAGACGCGCTTGGGAATCCGCTGCGGTTTCGTAAATTGTTGCGGGCCGAGTGGTATGGATCGTGAGTGGACACCTCATCCCAAACTCCCCTCGCGTGGTTTCTTATGCGGTTTCCCTTGAAGCCATGCTATAGGATGGCACCCCGGTTGAGCTGGTCTTGGCCGGCAGCACTACAGACCGGCAGAGCCGAGGCTGCTTTGCCGGTCGACAATTAGGTCATGGCTGAATCGGCCACTCCTTAAGCATCCAGGCATTTTCAGGTTCAGTCCTGATGGCCCACGAAACGGCTCGTCGGTTACTGCGCCAACTGAATACTGATCACAATCGCACCCATGACATCGTTCATCTTGAAATCATGCTTTGGGCTGTCGGGATGGGCATTGTGGCAGCCGACACAAGACTGAGTTATTGCCAGATCGGCGTACACCGCTTCAAAAACCCTGGTATCCCCGACCCTCGTGATCCCGGTGTAGGGGCGGTTGGGTTGAGTCAGGACGGCACCGAGCCCGATACTTTCGAAAGCGTTCGCCGCGAGATTGCGTTTGTTGATCGGCCACAAACTGATCAGCCGGTACTGCAGCCCCAAACCTTTCTTGCCCATCTGCCGTCCGGATTCCAATAGGAATTGGGCCGGCAAGGGCAACGTATTCCGCTGCTCCCAGTTTTCCGACGCGTCGACGACACCTCTCGTTTGCAGGCGTTCCACGACATGCCTGGTATACACATCTCGGTCAGCCTCGATGACGGCGTGGATGTAATCGGCCACCGACTCGATCGGAATGCTGATCGATGTGGTCTCAGGCAGCGCGCGAGCCGGCCAAAGTGCAGTTGCGCCCCCCACTGCGAATCCCAGCAGGATGGCTCCCCACAGCAATTTGTTGGAGGATGTCATAGAAGCCTCCTTGTTGTGCGCGCGGATGGACCGCCTGACAGGCCACACCTCGCGAGCGGATGAATTGCGGTACGATCCGGAAGGTGAGCAACCATTGACGGGACTAGACAGGTCGGGACGATTGCCGAATCAGTCGGAGAAATATTATGAGAGGACTGCAAAAGTCCGACTCGGTTGTGCGGGTTGATCAGGAGACCAATACTCCTGGCGGCCTCCTGGAAAAGGAACCGCCCGTGGGAAGGTACCGAAGGCACGACCTGAGTCCCTTCGCGCGCATGAAGCAGCGTGTCTACAAGATCGGACGATGCGCCATCATACTCCCCGGCTCGCAAGCTGTCCAATCTGCCCGGGAAGAACCCGCCTAAGAAACGCTGAAGGCCTGTGGGTCTTGAAGGTCAAGTAGAAATGCATCTACTCGTGGAGGCGGCCTGGCTGGTCAGGTCGGAGTCCTCCGCGGCACGGCCAGCCGCATTTTCTCTAATCCAGCGGGAGGACCTTGCCGGTAGGGGGGAATCTATAACGCATTTAGCTTGGTTGCGAGCGGCATGTAGCGAATGCAGGAATCATCATTGCGCCGGAGTGGCGGAATCGTGGGTTGGGGTGGCTCCTCGGCGCTGTCATGTTGGACAATGCCAAAGCACTCGGCTATCGCAGTGTCATTTTCAATCTCGTCCTTTCCGACAATCAAGTCGCGCGGTATCTGTGGGAGAAGCTCGGCTTCCGGGTTCTCGGCGTCATCCCTGGTGCGGTCCGAAAGAACGATGTGACCGATCAGAATGCCCTCATTCTGTTCCGATCCTTGGTCTCTCCTACTTCTCCAGCGGAATCTCGATCACCAGCCCGCCCATGACATCGTCCAGTCTGAAATCCTTCTTAGGGCTGCGCGGATGCGCGTTATGGCAACCGATGCAGGCCTGGGTCACAGCGCGGTCGGCATAGATCGCTTGGAAATAGCGGCCATCGCCCATCGAGACAATGCCGCCATGCCGCTGTTCCGGGCGTTTCTGTATCTCCTCAAGTCCCTTCTTCTCAACGTCGGTTGCAGGTGCGTTGTGCTTGTTGATCGGCCAGAGACCGATGAGCCGATACCGGATCTTTGAGCCAGTTAAGGCACCAAGTTCATCAGCCTCCTTTAACAACTGAACCGGCAACGGGAGCGTATGTGTCGTTCGCCAATTTTCAGCGGCGACCAACTTTCCTTTCTTCTGCATCCGCTCGACCACCTGGATGGTGTAAAACGTTCGATGCGCCTCGATCACTGAGTGGATGTAATCTGCCACAGTTTCAACCGGCACGGTGACGGTATCACCCACAGTTTGCTCGGCCGCGGGGCGACTCCAATGGCCCAGCTCGGCGAGTCCGATCACGACGATCCCGAGCACGATCCAGGTTCTTCGCATGAGGGGGTCTCCTTTCTTAATGTCGACCTCCAGGGACATCATACGCTTGATCACCACACGAATGTGGAGACGGCGCTCCCTTGTAATCCTTTCTCCCGCTATGGCAGCTTACGACTGAGAGGCAAGACGGCGCGCTATCGCATGATCACCGAATTCGTCGTCACATCGGGAGAACAGCCGAAACGGCTGGATGTCTTTCTCGTCAATCGTGAGCGGGATCTGTCGAGGTCCGCGCTCCAGCGGCTGATTGAGCTCGGCCGCATCCGTCTCAACAACGCAGTCGTGAAGCCCAGCCAGAAAATCAAGCCGGGCGACAGGATTACGATGGATGTGCCGAAGCCGGAGCCGCTCGAACTGAGAGGAGAGGCGATCCCGCTCGAAGTTCTGTACGAAGATGAGGCGCTGCTCGTGCTGAATAAACCGGCCGGCATCGTCGCCCATCCCGCTCCTGGGAACTGGACCGGCACGCTCGTCAATGCACTGCTCCATCACTTCCAAACGTCCGGCGGGACGGTTTCGACGATCGGCGGGAAGGAACGCCCCGGCCTGGTGCATCGACTGGACAAGGACACCTCCGGGGTCATGGTCGTCGCCAAGACGGACCGCGCACATCGCGCGCTCGCTGCTCAGTTCAAATCCCACACCATCAGCAGAGTGTACGAGGCCTTGATCTGGGGAGTGCCGAAGAAAGAGCATGGCCTCATCGACCTTGCCATTGGCCGGGATACCAAAGAGCGTAAAAAAATTTCCTCTCGCACGACAAGCCCTAGAGAATCTGTGACCGAGTACAAGGTAGACCATCGCTATGGCAAACTAGCCGCTCATGTGCTGCTCTATCCACGCACAGGACGCACACACCAGCTGCGAGTCCATCTCACCTCACTCGGACATCCTATTCTCGGCGATCAGACATACGGCGGACGCAGAGTCTGCGCGATTGACCATGTCGAGATTCCACGGGTGATGCTCCATGCCAGGACCCTCGGGTTTCACCATCCCGAGACAGGAGAGTTCCAGGAGTTTACCAGGCCGTTTCCTTCGGATATGCAGGACGTCACCGGAGCACTTGAAGAGTTGACCGGATGCAGAAGCGGCAGGGAATCATAGTCGGCGGCTCGGCCATGCCCATTCAGAGCGGACTCGAAGGAATCTGGTATGCAGACAGCCGACTTTCTTGAGGCCATCGGAGCCCTGACGGCTCAGCTCAAGGCCTATGCGCTCAAGTTACCGCCAATTGTCCATTTGGCGGCAGTCCCGACGGGCGTGAAGCCCCAGCCGGAATCAATCGAAGACTATGAGAAAATTGTCACGCGGGTCCGGACACAAAGCGCAGGGTCTCGGTATAAGGGGCTGAGTGACTCCTTTGTTGATTCTCTCGAAGCGTTTGAGGGAGGAAGATTATTGGGGGCGGTCCAACCCCTGCTGGCCGTGCTCGATCATCTGGAACGGATGCATCGCGACAAAGAAATCGAGGTGGGGCGGCTCGATGAGAAGCGCATGGCCGATTACCGTACCGCGCTTCGAAGAATTCTCCCCGGCAACAAGCCGGAGCTGGATAGTTCGGGACGCGGCGCATGATCGAGGAGTTGTGAGTTTTAAGTTTTGAGTTTATCGGAGGGATTCTAACTCAAAATTAAGGACTCAAAACTCACAACTGCTCGTAGCGGTCAGTGGCCCATTTTTGGTCCGGTGGCGTTCGCGCCGGCCGCGACTAGCTTGAATCGAACCGTCGATCCGCAGTGGGGGCATTTGCCCCGCACGGTCTCCTCATCGAGCACTTCATACTGGTCGTCCTTCAGCCACATGAGCTGAAAGCACTTAGGGCAGCTGCGTACTTGCGTTGCCATGCGTTTCCTCGTACACTCCGCCGCTCAGGGGTACGATGACCGGGAGATAATCTAGTACACAATGCCTCCAACCCTCAAGCCGGCGGTGACCTTTTCCGAAAAGAAAGAACTCGAGGCAGGGCAGCTACTCCGGCTATTTCATCAGGCCCCTTGGGCCAAAGGTCGGACGTTGGATGATGCCAGGGAAATGCTGCGCCATACCGATGTGGCGCTGTGCGCCTGGGATGGTGATCAATTGGTGGGGTTCGGTCGTGTGCTCACGGATTTTGTCTATCGCGCGACGATTTGGGATGTGATCGTCGACAAGGCCTATCAGAAGCAAGGCATCGGCACCGAGATCGTCCGGCGCATTCTCAATCACTCGCGCCTCAAGCAAGTCCAACTCTTCTGGCTCTGTACGCGGCGGCCCAGTTTCTACGAGAAGCTGGGATTCAGCTCCAAGGAACAGACCGGGATGGTCTGGAGTCGGAGCAAGCAGGCCCGCACTGAGTAGTTTGCCTTCCGTGTTTCACCGGTCTCCCGCTTTGTCCTGACCACCTCGCGACCGCGCCTACTGTTCAAGGGCACGGGAAGCCTCTCTCCCCGGCAGACGAGGTGCGGACTGTTGGCGGAGGGAGGGCCACAGCCACCACATCCGTGGGACTGGCAGTCCGACGGGGATGAGAAGCCTAATGGCTGTGGGCCGGAGACGGGCTGCGCATCCCTTTCGGGGAAAGCAGCATCGAACAAAAGAACAGGACTGTGGCCAGGAGCACGATCGCAGGTCCCGATGGCACGTCCCAGGCGGCGGAGATCAGCACGCCGCCCACTGCGGTGGTTACCCCGATGATGGCCGAATACAGGGTCAACGTCATGAGGCTGTGGGTGAGTTGATAGGCCGTCGAGGCCGGAATCAGAATCATGGCAAATACGAGAATGGCTCCCACGGTCTTGAGCGACACCACCACCGTCAGTGCGACGAGGGTCAGGAGGAGAAAAAAGATGCGCCGCGCCGGAATGCCGGACGCCTCAGCCATCTCCTGATCGAAGGCGATGAAATACAACTCCTTCGAGAAGACGAGCAGGAGACCGAGCACCAGGATGCTCAACCCGCCGATGGTGCGCAGCTCTTCGCTAGTGACGGAGAGCACGCTGCCGAACAGATAGCCGTACACTTCCGCGTTGTACGACTTCATCAGGCCGATAAAGAGAATGGCCAGCGCCATCGTTGTTGTGTAGAGAATGCCGATCGAAACGTCCAGTTTCATCCGGCCCTTCTCCTCGACCCACCCCGTGATCCAGACTGTGGCCAACCCGAAGAGAATGGCGAGCAACAACGGCGGCCAGCCCATCAAATAACCCAGCGCCACTCCCGCGAATGCGGCGTGCGACGTACCGGCGCCGACGAACGACAGGCCACGGAGTACGACGAATACGCCGATGATCGAACAGAGGCCTCCCACCATCGCCGCGGCGAGGAGAGAACGCTGCATGAAGTCGTAGGTGAAGAGCTCAAGCATACGGATCCAGTGTCGGCTCAGTGATGGTGGTGATAGTCCTCAACGATGAGGAGGTCTTTCTCCGTGATCACAAGGTCTTTGCCGTAGACCTGGCTGAGAATATCCGGCTTGAGCACCTCGGTCGGTGATCCGGCGGCGAAGAGTCTGGTCTTGAGCAGAACCAGACGATCCACCCGTGAGCGAATCATATTGATGTCGTGGGTGATCAGGAGGACGGTCAACTGCAGTTCTTGGTGTAGGTGCTGAATGAGTTCGATGACGTTGTGTTGTGTCGTAATATCCAGCCCGGTGGTCGGTTCGTCCAACAGCAATACCCTGGGTTGTTGAGCCAGGGCCCGCGCGATGAATACGCGCTGTTGTTGGCCACCGGACAGATGACCCAGGGCAGTGTCTCGGTGCCCGTCCATCGCGACGTGGGCCAGCGCTTCCATCGCAATCTCGTGATCCCTCCGTCCCGGGCGTTTGAACAAACCCAATGCGCCGTAGCGGCCCATCATGACGGTTTCCAGCACCGTCACGGGAAAATTCCGATCCACGACCCCCTTTTGGGGGAGATAGCCGATCATGGCCCGGTGGTGGCAACGCAGTTCCTCACAGGCGCAGTCAAAAATGTGCAGGTGTCCTTCGACGGGCGCCATCAGGCCCAGTACCGCCAGGCAGAGCGTGGTTTTCCCCGATCCGTTGGGGCCGATGACGCCGACAAACTCGCCGGCATGGATGGACAGGGAGATGTCCTTGAGCGCAGTGACGCCTGGAAATCCGAAAGACGCACGGTCAAACCGGATGATCGGCTCGTGGGAGTCTGGCACGGAACCCGGCGCTCCTTCCCGCGCTGAGAGGGTGAACTGATGCGAACAGGGGCTAGGCCGCCTCGAGCGCATTGGCTAATTGGAGCACATTATAGCGGAGCATGTCGAGGTAGGTCTCGGTCCCGGGAAGGCCGCCTGGCAAGGTGGTCAACACCACGACCCGCGCTTGGGTTTCCTTGGCAAGCAGCTCGGGAAGTTTTTGACTGAGCTGAATTTCGGAGACGATGACTTTGATCCGCTGCTTCTTGATCTTGTCGATCAGGGAAAGCAGCTGAAGGGCCGACGGCTCGGCGCCGGATTGGAGCTGGATCGTCGCGGCGATGTCGAAGCCGAAGCGCCGTGCCAGGTAGGGCCAGGCCGGATGGTGGGCGACAAAGCGGCGATCGGACAACGCCTTGACCCGATGCACGAGTTCGTTCCGCAGCTGGTCCAACTGCTGAAGATAGGCGGCTTGATTGTTCCGAAAGTCAGCTGTGTGGGTGGGGTCAACTTTGACCAAGGCCTCGGTGACGTGGCGTAACATAGTGGCGACATTCTCAGGGTCCATCCAGATATGGGGGTTCCCGCCGGATTCTGCATCCTCGCCATCCGGATGTATCCCGGCATGGAGGTCCGTGTGATCACGAATCAGTCCGATGCCCTGGGAGGTCGTCACCACGAGGAGCGAGGGGCTCCCCGCATTCTTCACCAGCGAGGCGACCCAGACCTCGAGCCCAATGCCGACCTGGAACAGCAACTGCGCCTTTCGCACTGCGACCAGGTCGCTGGGTTTCGGCGAATAAGTGTGCTCGTTTTCATACCCACTCAAGAGGGAGGTGACTCGAACATGCGAACGACCGACCTGCTCGGCGAGGTCCTTGAGGACTGGAATGGTGACCACGACATGAATCGGTCCCTGAGCTTCCGCGTGTGAGGAGGAGGGGACAGCGGCGGAGAGAATGGCGATGAGGATGGCCGGGAACAGACTTCTCACCTGATGCACCAAAAACCTGAGGGCGGACCGTAGCATCCATGCCTCTTGATGTCAACGCGACGAGCGGCGGACCGGTGTCCGTTCGGTGAGGCGACAGGGTCTGCTTGACCGCAGTCGCCAGTTCGATTAGCGTAGCACACCCGAACTCCCATGCCTGTTTGTCCACGCGAGAAAGGATACGCCGCCGATGAAAGTTGTTGGATTGATGTCCGGAACCTCCGGCGACGGAGTGGATGCCGCCCTGGTCGATATCAGTCGCCGGAAATCAGGCCTTCACGTGAAGATGGTCGCGTTCCATCCGCTGCGCTACCCGCGTTCGCTTCAACAACGAATTCTGGCCGCCTCTGTATCCGGCACCGTCTCGGAAATCTGCCACCTGAACGCGCTCCTCGGTGAATGGTTTGCCAATGCCGCGTTGAGCGTGATTCGTGCCGCGAAATTGCACCCGAACGACATTGATCTCATCGGCTCTCACGGCCAGACCGTGCATCATCTCCCGCATGGGATTAGGGGTACCGGGGTCGGCGCGATACGCTCCACGCTCCAGATTGCCGAGCCAGCCGTGATCGTCGAACGCACGGGGGTTACCACTGTGGCCGATTTCCGTCCTCGCGATATGGCCGCCGGCGGGCAGGGAGCGCCGCTGACCCCCGGAGTCCATGCGCTGCTCTTCCGCCATCCGCACCGTGCGCGACTCATTGTGAATCTCGGCGGCATCAGCAATGTGACTTATCTCCCGCCGGGCTCAGGGGTCGGAGGGCTCGTCGCCTTCGACACGGGCCCCGCCAATATGGTGCTGGATGGACTCATGTCCCGAAAGACGAATGAGCGGGTGTCCATGGATCGTGAGGGACGGTTGGCTGCCCGTGGCCAGGTGGACGGGAGATTACTGGCCAAACTCCTCGCGCATCCGTTCCTCTCGCAAGTCCCTCCCAAATCGACGGGGCGCGAAGCCTTCGGGGCGAAGATGCTCGACGACCTCCTGGCGATGCAACAGGCTCAGGAGCTGGCGAGTGAAGATCTCCTCGCCACGTGCAGCCGCTGGACCGCCGAAGCCGTTGGAACGGCCAGACGGTGGATTCGCGGCGGCATCGATGACGTGATCGTCGGCGGAGGTGGTGTCCGCAACCGGGCCATTATGTCCCATTTGGCAGACGTCTTTGCGCCCGTGCCGGTGAGCACCTTTGAGTCGCATGGCTGGGACAGTAAGGCGCTTGAGGCTGTGGCTTTTGCCGTGCTGGCCTATCAAACTGCGACGGAACAGTATGGGAACGTGCCCGCAGTCACCGGTGCGGCTCATCCCGCGTTGCTGGGTTCTATTGTCCCGAGCGGGCCGGGTTGGCTTGCGCGACTGCGTTTGCGCGCGGGGCGAAAGTGAGAGCAGATGCTGGAGATGATTCTGGCCGGGGCCGGTGCGTTGCTGGGGTTGAGTTGGTGGTTGGCTGCCCGATCCAGAAATGTCGACCGGCGGCCGTCGGCCTTCGCGCTGCCCCCCGGTGTTGCCATTGCGGCGGCGCCGTTGCTGACCGAGGCAGAAGTGGCTCTCTATAATCTCATGCGAATGGCCGTCCAAGAGCACTATCTTGTCTTTGCCCAAGTCCCTCTCTGGTCGTTTGTGTCCGTCGAAGCCATGGGTGCAGCGCGGTCCCAGGTCTTAAGCCATATGGCGCTCAAGCGGGTCGATTTTGTGCTGGTGCATCCTGGGTCGCGGCAGGTCGAGCAGGTCGTGCAGATTGAAACCGCTTCTCCCCGTCCTCATCAGGCGGAGCGCCAACGCGTGATCGAATCAGTATTAGACGCAGCAGGCATCAAACTGGTCACGCTGCGGTCAAGCAAGTCGTACACCATTCCTGATCTGGCCGGACTCCTTGGTCTTGACCCAGCTGAGTAGGGCATGCGGTCTGATGTTGGGTAGTCGGCTTGTTTGCTTATTCGGACGGTTGAGAGGTCGAGTCGTCCTTGCTCGTCATCAGGTCGATGGCCTTCCGGGCCAGCTCCGCCTCAGAACTATCCGGGTACTGATCCAGTACGCGATCGAACATCATGCGCGCGTTCTCCTGGTCGCCTAATCGCGTATAGGTCTGGCCGAGCTTCAACGTCGAGGCGGCTAATTTGGGGCTGAGCGGGTAGTTCGACACGACGTTATGGAACGAGGTGAGGGCCTCTTTGTATCGCCCCATGCGATACTGGCATTCTCCAATCCAATATTGCGCATTGGCCGCCAGGGCAGAGTGGCTGTGCAGTTCGATGAAGAGCCGGAATCCAGCCAGGGCTGCTTCATAGTCGCGATGCTTGAATTCCTCCATCACGCGATCGTACAAACGGCGCGATGTATCGTGGATCTGGCTGGGCGCCGCCAGGGATGGACCCGCGGACAAGAGGATGACCATGATCATGGGAATCCAAATCCGATTCAGTACCATATAGGGGTGCCTCCATACTGACAGGGCAGAGGGCCTGTGGTGGTCTAACGCAATCGGTGTGCCAAACGTGAAACTCTTTATGGTGAGAAAACCTATTGAAAACATGAACTTGCGGGCCGGCGTCATCTGGAGGGAACGAGACAACGACCGCCATTCAAGCCCGGGAGACAGATTTGTACGGGTCGTGTCTCCTTCGCCGAAACTAGGCAATCAATGCCCGGTGTTGTCGGATAGTTAGTTGTGGCGGGCGTCGGCTCGGGGACAGCGCACGATGACTGAGGAATCGATTCCGCAGAATCCCTTGGGTGGTGAGACGTTGATTGTTGATGCGGGAGATCCGCGCTGTTATCCCCTTCCGAGCGCGGCGCTGAAGGATGCCGGCGAGCGGGACCAGATCTACATTCGCCCCGGTACCTATGAGGACAAGCTCTTCGTGAATGATCGATCAGTGAGGTTGCTCGGTGCTGGCCGCGATCTGGTCTCGATCTTCAGCCGACGCGGCGGGCCGCTGTACCTGCAGCGGGCGTCGGGAGGGCGAATCTCCGGCATCACTTTCCGCTATGTCGGAAGTGATCAACACTCGGCGATGAACATCCTCGATTCCACCTGCGTCATTTCCCAATGCCGAGCGATGGACGGGATTCTGTCGGGCGTTGTGCTGTATGGGCCTGAGTGCCGCGCGACTTTCATCGAGAACGAGGTGTGCCGGAACCGCGAGTCCGGCATCTTTGTCTTTGCCGGCGCGCAACCTCGAGTGGCCGATAATCGCTGTACCGACAATCACCATTTCGGCATCGCCGTCCGGGATCCAGGCAGCCGTCCGGAACTCGTGCGCAATCGGTGTGAGGTCAATATGCTCAGCGGGATTCTCTTATTCCATCACGGAGGGGGGTTGATCTTGGACAACGTCTGCCGGGCCAATCAGCATTGGGGCCTCCTGATGACGCCGGACTCGCATCCCAACCCGGGGCCGCAGGAGCTGCCAGCCGTGAATCGACTTGCGGACAATCCTCGCGGAGCCTGTCGTGTGTCCGATCAGCCGCTGGCTGAAATCGGGCGGTAGTGCGTCCCGCGCTTCGATGCCTAGGAAGGATGGGAAAACGATGTGGATGAAGGAGCGACGCTCGGAACATGGAACTGAAAGGAGTTCCCGCCTTGCTGCTTGGCGCGATACATCGCGGCGTCCGCATGTTTCAATAACTCGTCGATCTCGTGATCGTCCTGAGGATAGAGCGTAATCCCTATGCTGACTCCGATCGAAGTCTGATGTTCCTGGAGCTGAAAGGGAGTGGTCAGGGACGTGGTAATTCTCCTCGCGATCACGGTAATGTCCTGTTCGCATGAAAGGCCTTCCACGATGATCGTGAACTCATCGCCGCCCATGCGCGCCACGGTGTCCACCTCGCGCACACATTCCTGGAGTCGATCCGCGACGGCTTTCAGCAGTTGATCTCCTACGGCATGCCCCAGCGTGTCGTTCACCGCCTTGAAACGATCCAGATCGAGCAGCATTAGGCCAAGAGGCTGCTGGAGCCGCTTGCTGCGCGCCATGGCCTGGACGAGACGGTCGCGGAACAAGGTGCGGTTGACGAGTCCGGTTAGCTGATCGTATTGAGCGAGAAAGGTCAGGCGTTCTTCAGCACGCTTGCGTTCGATCGCGTAACGGATTGAGCGAACCAGGAGCTCCGGCTGGCCATGTCCTTTCACGAGATAGTCCTGGGCTCCGTGCTGGACGGCCTGCAGCGCGAGGGTGTGATCGCTGAAACCGCTGAGCACGATGATGGGGATGGTCGGGTTCGCGGCCTGTATCTGCCGGAGTGTAGACAGTCCGTGGCCGTCGGGTAGTGAAAGATCCAGGAGAATGGCATCGAAACGTCCTCGGGCGAGCTGAGTGAAAGCTTCGGCCAAGCGCGCAACATGGGTGATGTCGAATTGTTCGACATTCCATTCCGCCAGGGTGTCCTGGGTCATCTGCGCATCGACGTCGTTGTCCTCGACCAACAGTACCTTGATCATCTGACTCCTACGGAATCATGATCCTGTCAGGAGCATGGCAGAATCCCCCATTGGGCGACAGTGTAAGTATAGCCTAAGATCCTGTTTAAACAAGAGAATCGACTAATCAGGCAATCTCGCTAGGGAAGGAAGTCCCAGGGGAAAACGGAAGCCCCGAACGGAGATGCGACGAAGGGATGACGGGGTAAGGACCACCGGAAGAGGCGACACAACATGCCGCCTCTTCCGGCTTCAGGGCAAAGACCAGTTAGCTGCAATGCAGTGCTTCCGCTCGACGGCGCACTTCCTCGGCTTTCTGGGCCTGTCCGAGGTTTTCATAGAGAGAAGCGATGTTGGTGTGCAGGTGGGACAGCAGTTGGCCGAGTTGAGCCTCTTGTGCGATGACATTGGCTTCAAGCGCCAGCTTCTTTTCATCGCTCCGCCGGAATCGCTCTTCCAGCCGCTGAACCAACTGAATCCACCCTCTGACTTTTCCCGAGTCCAGCTCCGGCATGGCGGGCGGTGCCTCAGCTCGATCAAGCGCTTTTTCCATCTGATTCATCCAATTGATAAACACGAGAAAGTCACCCAACGTAATCTCTAGTGCGGATGACGCGCCATCCTCTATGACAAGATCTTCCATTCCTACTCCTTTCTCTGGTCCATGAACTCCGTGAGACCGTTGCTCTCATTAGCCTTGCGCACCGCCGGTGCAGAACCTTCAACATGCCGACCTACACGACCATTACGAGGGGCTTTCTGGCAGGACATACAGGCCTGACCCTCGATTTCACCTCCTTTCAGCACGGTACTGACGAAACTGAGGGGACTATGGAACATCCACAACAGAATGTGGAGGCGGAGTAATACTCCACGAGATCCTGTGTTGTCAAGGGGTGGCAGGGATGTCTACTCAGGGCGTCGTGGCCAGTGCATCATCGAGAGGAGAGTGAGGCGTGCCGTCAAGAAATGCATTAATCAGGAACCCTGATGAAGGATCCGGAACCCGATCGGATAGGCGCCGGTCTGGTGTTGTTCAGGGCCAATCCCGGCCTCGCAGGCGTATCCCTGTTCGATTGGCCACAGCAATGAGCGCCCCGCAAGACTGCCTCGCACATGAACGTATCGGAAGGTGACGCCCATGCGAGCGGCATCCTCCATTAGTTTGTCGACACAGGCGTCGGAGGTGTACGCCCGGCGTCCAATCAGAAGCGGGCCACCGGAACCGCTGTGAAAAACAATGAACTCATCAGCGCAGCCGCTCACAACACAGAGCACAAGGAAGAGTCCGGATATGCGCTGAATCGCAGCTGTCTTGTTCATCGGTAAATCTATCCTCTGGTGCTCCCAATCCGCCGGCCGGAAGGTCCGGCCTCCCGTGCTCACAAGCAACCATAGCATAGCGACGCGGTGCCAATCGACCTTCCAGGAGGCTGCGTCTCGGTCTCGAGGACGCCCTGTTTGGGTAACGCAAAGTGCGGCAGAGAAGACAAAAAGTGTGACAGGACCCACCCTCCTTCCCCTACGGAAGTTGGGTTGATCAAACAGGCCTAACTCATTGTTTTTTCATGCTTCGTCGCTCATTCATGAGCGCAGGGATATGGCATGCGATCTGCTGAATACAGCGATCGGGAACCGAGTTCCCTGAGGGGGACATGCAGCAGCGCTCGGGAGTCATGGGGCGGTTGGTCCCATCATTGAGCAGGGAAGGCACAGGTGGAAATGAGAAATCTGACGTTGGAAGGAGTGTCTGAGGGAGAAGCCAGACGGAAGGAAGCCCGCCGTTGCACAGCTTTTCGAAGGCTCGGAATGGGAGCTTGCTCGGTGCTGTTCCTTACGGTCACACTTGCACCAACGGTGCGCGCGGAGGGAGAGATCTATCGGTATGTCAGTTCGGACGGTACCATCCACCTGACGAATGTGCCCAGCGATCGGCGATTCGAATCGATTACACACAAGCGGCACTACCATGCAGCGGTATCTGATCGGGAGTTGGAGGATGCCGTGGCGCAAAGCTCGCAAGAGAACCGTCTGTCGGCAGCCTTGCTGATGGCAGTCATCAAGGCGGAGTCTGACTTCAATCCCACCGTGATTTCCAGGGCCGGGGCAGTCGGCCTCATGCAGCTGATCCCTGAAACGGCGACCAGGCACGGGGTGCTCGATGTCTATGACGCGCGGGAAAACATCGCAGGCGGAGCGAAGCATCTGAGGTACCTGCTCGATCGCTTTCACGGAAATGTTCCGCTGGCTCTGGCCGCGTACAATGCGGGTGAGCGCACTGTCGACCGGTATCGGCAGATTCCACCCTTCAAGGAAACCAGGGTCTACGTGAAAAAGGTTCTGGGCTTTTACCGGGACTATCTCGCGAGCCGGTCCGTAAGCGCACTAGGGCGCCAGGGAAGTCTGAGCCTGCTGCGCTAGTGGCGGACAACCACGCGAGTCAGTTCGATGAACTGTTCGACAGAGAGAATTTCTGCCCGGGTGGTAGGCGAGAGGCTATACGACCGAAGTACCTCGATCACCGACTTCTGATCATGCCCTTCGTCCTTGAGCGAATTGACGAGCGTCTTGCGGCGGTGGGCAAAGGCGGCTTTCACCAGTGCGGTGAACGTGGGTTCTTCCTCCGGGCTCAGTTCTCTCCGTTCCCTATTTGTCAATAAGACCACCGCCGACCCAACCTCCGGCCTTGGCCTGAAGCACTGCGCCGAGACCTTGAAGGCTCTTGTGATTTGCGCCGCATACTGCGCCATCACGGACAAGACCCCGTAATTAGAACTGCCGGGCTTGGCCACCAGCCGATCCGCCACTTCGTCCTGCAGCATGAGGACCATGCGAGGGAATCGCTCTCGCCGATCGAGTAACCGGAAGAGCAGGGGAGTGGAAAGGTAATACGGCAGGTTCGCCACAACAACCGTTCCCACGGGAAAGGTCTCCATCGGATAGTGCATCGCGTCGTCAAGGACGAGCGTGAGATTGGGGAACTCCGCTTCCCGTTGAGACAAATAGGCATGGAGTCGAGGGTCGACTTCGACCGCCGTCACGCGCCCGGCTGCCCGGCAGAGCGCCTCCGTCAGAATGCCGCGGCCCGGCCCGATCTCCAACACATTGTCGTCCGGCGCGATTCCAGCCAGTGCGACGATCTTGCGAACGATGTTAGGATCGATGAGAAAATTCTGGCCGAGTCGTTTGATGGCGGCGGGCGGCTCGGAGCGATTCACTCGTTAGCCCTCGCTGGAGGGGCCGGGGTCGCTATTCAGTTGTTCGGCCAGGGCGACCAGCGTCGTGCGGTAGCAATCGACCAAGTCGCTAAACTCTTCGACCATGTCGTTGGTGAAGGATGGTCCGGGATGGATGCCGTCAAACTTCCGCCCTGCTGCCTGTCCCACTGCCTCCATGAGAAGCGCGACGGTGCGGGCTTTCCACCTGGCGACCCGCTCGGTCCCCGCCACTGTGTTCAGATCCTGGAGGGTCTGCCGGGCCAGCGCGTCGAGTTCCTTCAGCTGCTGTTGAATCACGGCCCGCCGTATGGACGTCATTTGGGTCATAGTGAATCGATCCGTCCTAGACCGCGCGCTCGTCTCGCCGGCTCCTGGCAATCCTGGCCGCCAGCTTGACCGCTTCGAGCAAACTGCCCGGATCGGCGATACCTTTACCGACAATGTCGAAGGCGGTCCCATGATCGACTGACGTGCGAATGATCGGCAGTCCCACCGTCAGGTTCACGCAAGTGCCGAAGGCGACGAGTTTCAACGGGATCAACCCTTGATCGTGGTACATGGCCACGATGCCGTCGTATTGTCCTTTCGCCGCTTTGCCGAACAGCGTATCGGCCGGGAGCGGGTCGCTGGCGAGAATGCCCTGCGCCTGGGCGGCACGCGCCGCAGGCTGAATCGCGCGGGCCTCCTCGTCGCCGAAGAGCCCATGTTCCCCCGCAT
Source organism: Nitrospiraceae bacterium (assembly GCA_052388075.1). Lineage (GTDB taxonomy): Bacteria > Nitrospirota > Nitrospiria > Nitrospirales > Nitrospiraceae > Nitrospira_D. The sequence goes on along the minus strand of JBQTIO010000168.1, from coordinate 20,704 downwards.
GGGGATTCAAGGCCGCCACGCCGATCCTGGGCTTAGTGATGCCGAAGAGCCGGGTCAGCGCCAGATGCGCCAGGCGGATGCCCGTTTCGATTTTGGCCTGAGTGAGGAGCGAGGAGAGGTCCTTGATCGCGACGTGGGTCGTGACGAACATGATACGCAGAAGGCCGCCCACGATCATCATGCCGGACTCTTGCGCCTGTGTCAGATCCGCCAAGAGTTCCGTATGGCCGGGGTAGTGGCAGCCGCCCAGGTTGATCGCTTCTTTGTTGATCGGTGCCGTGACGATGCCATCGATGCACCCGATCTGCGCAAGTTCCACGCCTTTCTTGATAAAAGCGACCGAGGCGGCGCCGGTCTTGGCCGCTGCGACCCCTGGCGCGAACGTGCCCAGCGGGCTCTCCAGGGGGTCCAGTACCGCCACTGTTCCCGCGCCCATCGCCGCTTTTTCATGGCCATTGACGAGAATGGCTTTGAGTTTGATCCCCAACGATTTGATCGTCCGTTCCATCACGGGAAACGACCCGATGACAATCGGGAGACAAACGTTGTGCAGCGACCGGCTTGCAACTGCCTTTGCGATGACCTCCGGGCCGATCCCGGCCGGATCGCCCATGGTGATTCCCAGGAGAGGGAGTCGCGGGGGCCGTCGGTGCGCTCTTGGGCGGTTGGATTTAGTGGACATACAGGTACAGCGTATAGCCAATGTACAGGATGGCGCCGGCGCTCAACAACCAGAGGCGCCAGTAACCGCCGAGGATAATTTGAAGCAGGCAGAACCCCGCCGCTTGGATGGCCAGCACCATCGTGACCGACGCGGACGAGGCAATCGCCCATTCGGTACCCAGCAGGCCGAGCGAAACGGGGACGGTCCCTTGAAAGACCATCGCGCCGGTCACGTTGGCCACGGCAAGGCGGTCCTTCTTGCGATAGAGCCAGAGGAAACTGTTGGACATTTCCGGTAACTCGGTCGCCAGAGGCGCAATGAGCAGCGCCAGGATCAAGGGCGACATCGCGAGCGCGCCGGCCATCGCTTCGGCAGCGGTGACGAACAAGTGCGCGCCCACGAGGAGGCCGGCCAGGCCCGTGAGCGACTGCAGAGCAATCATGACATGAGAAGGCGTGGCGGAGGATTTGGCAAAGAGGAGCGGTTCCAACTGGCTGCCCTCTCCTTCTTCCTCCGTCGGTGCGCTGAATTTGAGCTTCATATAAGAGGCATACAGGCCGATCAGTGCGATGGCCGCGATGGTATGAATGAGTCGGGACGGCATGAAGATGCAGCCCAAGGCGACGATGTAGCCGATCATGAAATAGATCAGGTCGGTGGCGACTTCTCGGTAGTTGAGATGAAAACGCGTGGTGCGTTTGCCCGCCCGCGCATAGAGCATCACTAGGAGCGCGAGAATCGGCAGCACCAGTGTGCTGAGCATGAACGGCGCGCCCAGAATGGCGCCCAGCCCGACATCCACCTCCTCCTGGCTCTCCCCGAAGAAAATAGCGAAGATCGGGATCGAGGTCTCCGGCAAAGTCGTGCCGATTGCAGCAAAGATGCTGCCGACGGCGCCTTCGGAAACGCCGAGGCGTTTCCCGAACCATTCGATGGCGTTGGTAAAGAGGGCACACCCGCCCAGCGTGACAACGATGGATAGGATAAACAGAAGGACGTAGAGCAGGATGGTCACGGGCGGCCCGCCAATGAGGAGTGCAACATGTAAAAGGATGGATTGAGGCCCATAATTGTTACTTGTTCATTTTGCCTTGTGCTTGTCGATAGGCGAGCAGCGCTTCCTCCATCACCTCCTTCAGCGGGAGCCCGGTCCGGTTCGCGATTTTCCTGCAGTCGGAATATTCCGGCGTGGCCCTCTCCCAGCCTGGCCCCACTTCGGCAACCTTCATGCGAACGGTGCCATGATGGACCTTCACCGTGGCAAAGCGTCGCGGAAGGATCTGCCGCGACAGTTCCTGGATGCGCACACCTAACGCCGTCGTCTCTTGCAGTAGGACTGCCATCACGGCGTCCGCCTGGTCGCACGCGACCAGGCAGCTCACAATCACCCCTGGTCGACTCCGTTTCATGATGACCGGAATCAGCGCGACATCCACCGCGCCGACGGAGAACAGGCGATCCATCACATGCTCGTACGCCTGGGGTGTCAGATCATCGAGGTTCGTTTCGATCTGCATGACACGATCGGTCAGGCGCGCAGTCGGCGCGGACTCCTCCGAGAGAAAGACACGCAAGGCATTGGGCCATCCCTGCGGGTCACGATCACCGGCGCCGTATCCGACGCTGGCCGATTCCAGGACGGCAGTGGGGCCGAACTCCGAGGTCAGCGTCCGAAGCAAGGCCACGCCGGTGGGAGTTGCCAGCTCGCAACGCGGACCGTCCGAATAGACCGGAATCCCTTTCACCAGGGCTGCGACGGCCGGCCCTGGAACCGGCAGGAGGCCATGGGAGGTCTGAATCATGCCTGCCCCGAGATTGACGGCCGAGGCCGTGACTCGGGTGACCTTCAGAAGGTGGCAGCCCAGGATGCTGCCCACAACGTCGATGAACGAATCCACAACACCCACTTCGTGAAAACGGACATCCGTCCGGGACACGCGATGGGCTAGGCCTTCTGCGTAGGCGAGTCGGTCGAAGACGTCACGGCTCCGCTGTTTCACGGAAGCCGGCAGGGCGCTTGCTGCGAGAATCCGCCGGATGCGCGACAGACTCAGGGGACGGTGAAACCCGTGCCGGATCACGACATCCACCTTCACCGCGTGAAGCGCGCCCCGCCGGACGTCCCGCTTGTGCAGCCGATAGCCGTCGAGCTTGAGGCCTTTCAGCCCTCCGACCAAGTCGGCCCAGGACAGACCGGCGCTCACCAGCGCGCCCAGGACCATGTCCCCGCTGATTCCCGAGAAACAGTCGAAATGCAGATGCCGTCCCATGAAGTCCTTCGTACTGTTGGCCGCGCAATGGCCGCCCATCTTACCCAACGCACCGCCCGACGGCAATCGTCCTCGGCGGATTATTGACAGCCCGTGGAGGCTATGTTATCCCCCTACCGAGGCAAGCGGGTTTCCCTGTCCGTTCCTCCGGAACCATCTGCTCGATTCTTTCATGAATACCGGCTTCATCTTCTCCGCACATGTTCATTCCGGCGTGCGACGAATCGGGCCCAGGCGGCGGTTGCTTGGTCTGTGCCTCTGCCTCGCCGTCTTGCTCCCGGTCGAGGGATTGGCAAAGACGAAGCCGCCCCGAGTTCCGCGCCCGGAACCGGAACTGAAGATTGTCGACTTGACCCTTGCGCCAACACCGTACCAGCCGGGAAATGGGGCCCTGGCATTCTCGGTGACCGTCCAGCTTCCAAAGGAACTGAACGGCGGCACGATCCTGGAGGTCTCGTCTCTCATCAGCTCTCCTTCCAAGACCTCCCTGCGTTTCCTGTCAACCCGTCAGCCGGTTCAGGCGCCGGTTCAGAACGGAGATGGCATTCCGCCGACCCTATCGGTCCAGCTTTCGTGGGATGGGAAGGATCAACGAAGGCAGCCGGCTGGATCAGGAACCTATTCCTATGAAGTGCGAACCAAACTCCTGACAGACGGGGACAAAGGCCCGCGCACGATGATGGTCTCCTGGCCGAAGCGGGGAACGGTGGAGGTGAAATGAGCCTCAGCGTGACGTGCGAGACAGGCGCGACTTGCGCCAAACAAGAAGACCCGTCACTCGTTTAGCATCTCACCTTTCTCGCCTGTCTCGCATTTCGCGCTCCTCGCGCAGTGCGCCCAGCCTGTTGATGCGGTGCGCCAGGCAGCCGGCTCCAAATCCGTTGTCGATATTCATGACGCCGACTCCCGCCGCGCAGGAGTTCAGCATCGTCAGCAACGCCGCCAACCCGCCGAAACTGGAGCCATAGCCACGACTGGTCGGTACCGCGATCACCGGACAGTCCACCAGGCCGCCCACGACACTCGGCAACACGCCGTCCATCCCTGCGACCACGACGGCGACTCTGGCATCGAACAGCCGATCCTTCTTGCCAAGCAGGCGATGGAGGCCGGCCACGCCGACGTCGTAGAGCCGCTCGACATGGCTGCCCATGACTTCCGCCGTGACCCGCGCCTCCTCAGCCACCGGGACATCTGCGGTGCCCGCCGTCACGACGAGGACATGGCCCTGCGTCTTGTGCGAGCCGGGATGGATCGCCACGATTCGCGCATCGGCGTAGTAGCGTGCCCGAGGATTCAGCCGCCGAATAGCGCGCGCGACCGCCGGTTCCGCGCGGGTGGCAAGAAACGGGCCGCCTTTCTTGATCAGCGACCGCGCGATGGTGACGATCTGGGCGGTGGTTTTTCCCTCGCAGAGCACGACCTCGGGGAAGCCCTGGCGCAGAGACCGGTGATGATCGAGGGAGGCAAAACCGAGATCTTCGAAAGGCATGGACCGGAGCTGCCGAAGGGCCTGCGCGACGGTGACGCGTCCCTCCTGAATTTGTCGTAACAACCGTTCAAGTCCTTCGGGGTTCATAGGGGTCCCTTTTCCGCTTTCGCATCGCGTTCCATCAGATCGCTCACGGCTTTCCGGCAGGATTTATTCTCAAACAATACCGCGTTGATCTCCTGGGTGATCGGCATGTTCACGCCGTGACGCCGTGCCAATCCCAATGCGGCATGCGCCGTCCGTACGCCTTCTGCGACCGCCTGCATCTCGCCTAGAATTGTGTCGAGCTTCCCGCCCCTGCCGAGCCGGACACCCACCGTGTAGTTCCGACTGAGTACCCCGGTACAGGTGAGTACCAGATCGCCGACTCCTGAAAGCCCGTAAAATGTCCGCGGGTCGGCGCCCATAGCCTGTCCCAAGCGGACGATTTCGGCTAACCCTCTCGTGATAAGCGCCGCGCGCGCATTGAGCCCGAGACCCAGCCCGTCGATGACGCCGGCGGCCAGCGCCATGACATTCTTCAGCGCCCCGCCCAGTTGCACGCCGATCAGATCCGCATCTGCATACACGCGAAAGGCCGGGGTCATCAGCGCCGCCTGAAAGCGCCGGACCAGTTGCTCGTCCGGGCCGGCGAGACACACCGCTGTCGGTTGTCCGGCACTCAGCTCGACTGCAAAGCTTGGTCCGGAGAGTGCCATCAGGGAGGGGTGCATCGGTGGCGGCAGCACGTCTTCCATCACCTGCGTCATCAGTTTCGCTGTGTCCTCCTCGATGCCCTTGGTCGCGCTGATCACCGGGATTGGATGAGGTAGGCAAGCCGCCAGCTTCTGCAGGACCCCTCGTGTCACATGCGAAGGCACCACGAACAGGATTCCGTCGCATCCCTCGATGGCGTCGGCCAGCGATGAGGTCGCGACTAAACTCCGGGGGAGGGTTACGCCCTTGAGGAAGACGAGATTCTCGTGGGTGGCGTTTATAGCTGTGACCACGTCATGTTCGTAGGCCCAGAGCCGAACGGTCAGGCCTTTTTCGGCCAAATGCTTGGCCAACGCGGTTCCCCACGCTCCGGCCCCGACGACGCTTATCTTCTTGATTGGCTGCATGTTGGGAATTTTCATCGAGCGGAGAGTGCAGAGACTGTGCCGTTCCCGGGCCCGGCGGATTATAGGAAGGCCTCGAACGTCTGTCAACGAATGGAACAGGCCCGTTCAATTTGTCAAGTGAGCAGGATTCCTAGCTGAGACTGAGTCCTGGAATGGCACACCGCTTGCTCTACCCGAGTCTAGACTTACGAAATTTCTTCGCCAAGTCGAGGACAAGACTTAGTATGGAGTGCAGGCCTGAACATGAGCCAAATCATCATGGAGTGTGAATGAACCGGATGCCGACAATCACCCGTTACCTGGCCATTGTCACGGTTGCCCTCGCAATCGCAGCTCCTGCAAATCTTTTCGAAGCGTATGCAGAAACCTACGTTGCCGGACAATTTGGTGGCACATTCCCGTGGAATGGCTTGTCAAAGGGTGACTTGACCACTTCCAGCGCAGCGATTCAAACAGGCACAGTAAACTTCCCTAGTGGTACAACTGTCAGTGACCAATCATTGAAGAATTCGTTCGTGTACGGGGGGAAGATAGGACACTATTTTAGCAGGGCTCGATGGTTCGGTATTGAAGCCGAAATCTTCTACAGCACTCCTCACATCAAGCAGCAAGATATTACATTGCGTTCGGGCGCCCCGTTTACCTTCACTCCGTCCGGCGGTGGTCCAAGCACTTCTATTGGAAATGAATTGGGACTCGGAGTGGTCCCAGGTGTCAACTTCCACGTGCTAACAATCGCGCCATTCAATTTGATGTTTCGGTACCCCGGTACGAGGTTGCAGCCTTACCTAGGTATCGGTCCCGGTATATTTATCGCCCGTCTCAAGGATCCCTCGGTTTCTCAAGGCGTAAACACTCAGTCCAGCACGAGGCTGGGCCTGAACGCCCTTGTCGGTGCTAGGTATTACTTCACTAGGCACTTCGCTGCTTTTGCCGAGGGAAAGTTTAACTATGTTCGGTTCAGTTTTGAGGAGAACCCCAATTTCTTTGGTTTCGACGCCACTTACACGCCCATTCACGCCGTATTCGGACTCAGCGTTCATTTTTAGGCATTCTTATTCCTGCTCATCTAGCAAACTGACGTCGGGCCGTGTAGCCTAACCATGGCTGCGTGGACTCTTGGTACGTTGGAGAGCGACCGGTGCAAACCTGCCCCTCTTGTCAGCGAGCCCAACCTGAGATCCATCGTTTCTGCACGCAGTGTGGTCAGCGGCTCGATGGGAATGCGGATCGAACGCTGCGCTCCAGACCCGATGCCGAGATGCCGGAGCAACTGAATATCAACGCCCTATATGGGATGGTGGTAGTCCTGATCCTGGCCCTGCTGTTTCCTCCTTGGGAGGCGACCGTCGAGCAGACACCGGAATTTCTTGGCATGCATTTCATCCTTTCCCCGCCAATCCCTGAAGCCATTGTCAGTCGCATGTTGCTGACCATTGAGCTGGTGACAATCACGATTGCCGGCCTGTATGGGGCGTTTCTGTTCCGAAAGAAGTAAGGCCGTCGACCGTCATTCGTAAACCGGACAAAGCTCTACGAGGAAAGAGCGGCCCTTCCGAAAAACGATTGACGCTTGACGAATGACGCGAGCTTCTAGTCCAGGGCCAGCGTCAGACACTTGGCAGATCCGCCGGATTTCATGAACTCATCGAGGGGAACCGCGTGGGTTTCGTACCCTCGCTCTTGGAGGAGACGCTCGGTGGCGGGACAGCCGGTCGGGAGGACGACGTGTTTCCCGACGCACACGGCGTTGCATGCGAATTTCAAGGCCTCATCCTCCGGCACCGACAGGCGCCGCTCCGGTGGAATTCGTTCGGCTATGGCGATCTGGCCATAGGAGTCAAAGGCCGGGTGAAAATAGAGGAGCTCTCCCCCGTTGAGTGGACAGAAGCAGGTATCGAGGTGATAGAAACGGCTGTCGACGAGTTCGAGCGGAATGACCTCCCGATGGAAGCGCTCGCTCAGATGCGGGAACGCGCGGATATCCGAACGCTGTCGGTATCCCCCGAACCAACAGTCCTGGAACCCTAAGAGATCCCCCGCGCCTTCAAAGAACACTCCTTGGTCCGCGGTCACCACCTCGTAGCCGTGCTCGCGGAACCAGTCTTCAAAATGCGCCTCTTCCCGTTGCCGCTCAGGATAGCGGAAATGGCTCACGACCGCCGTGTGGTCGACCACGATGCCGGCATTGGCGGTGAACACCAGGTCGGGCAACCCTGCGACGGGTGTCATCCGCTCGAGCACCGTACCCAGATCTTTTTCGAAGACGCGCATCAGCTCATGCCACTGCCGGATGGCCCGCTCATGGTCCACACGATTGCTGAGCCGCATCCAGGGATTGATTTCATACTCGATCCCGAAAAAATCCGGGGGGCACACGAGTAAGCGGCTCATGCCGTTCTCCCCAACACCCTGGCCAGCTCGGAGAGAAACGAGGCGGCATCCATCACCAGACCGACCGCCTGAAAACTCCCGCGATCCGCAAGTTTGGTCGGTACGGAGGGATTCACGTCCACACAGACCGTCGGCACGGTGGCCGGCAGGAGATTGCCTGTCGCCACTGAGTGGAGTGTGGATGCGACCAGGAGGGCCAGTCCCACGCCGGGGACAGCGGCTCGCATGGCGCTCTGCGCGCGGACGGAGTCCGTGATCACCCCCGGCAGCGGCCCATCGTCCCGGATCGTGCCGGCCATTACGACCGGCACAGCCTGCCTGATGCAGGCCGCCATGATGCCATGCTTGATGACTCCCGAAGTGACCGCAGCTTCGATACTCCCGATCGCGCGGATCCGGTTGATCGTCCGCAAGTGATGCTCATGACCGTGCGGCGTGGCGCGGCCGGCGGTGAGTCCATACCCCAGCGACGTGCCGTACAGGTCTGCCTCCATGTCATGCGCCGCCAGCGCGTTGCCGCAAAACAGGAGATGAATGAACCCCTGCGCAATCAGCCAGGTCAGCGCTTCCCGGCCTCCGGCATGAATGATGGCAGGTCCCCCAGACAGCAGGACTTTTGAATTCGCCTGCTTCAATCGGTATCGTTCCCGAAGGTGATGCATCCGGGCGGCGATATCGGCGATGACGTGGCCGTGCGGCCGCTCCGCCGAGACCTGTGCCTCCATGAATCCGAAGACATCCCGCTCACGCGGCCGCTGCAAGGGAATGATCCGCACTCCCTCGCGCCCCACCACGAGGCGGTCTCCCCGTCGAATCTCTCCCATGGGAACGGCGCTTGCTCCGGAACCCCGTTCATCCACCAGAATGCCAAGGTCCATTTCAATCCGGTCGACCTCGATCCATTGCCCGTTCAGCCGGACCTGGGTCGGCAAATGCGTGGTGGCATAGAAGTCATCCGGAAAGATGCCGTCGGCGGGAGCCTCGGCGGTTTGACAGTCGGCCTCACGTTCAACCGAGGCTCCATGCGGCTGAATCGCCGTGAGAATGTCGTTCAGGAGGGCCGCCGATGAGGAACGGATGACGATACGGGCGCGTGAGGGATCTTCGCGCGTTTTTCCGATGTGAACGTCCTGGATGTCGAAGGTTCCGCCCATCATCAGGATGATGTCCAGCACCTTGGCCAACACCAGCGAATCGATGATGTGCCCGCTCATGAGGACGGTTTCTTGATAGGTGCTCATGGTGTCACCTGCAGCATTGGGATCATTCTACCACTCATCCGTCGCCGAGCCTGCGGGGACGGCAGGAAGTGGCTAGGAGCTGATCGCGTCGGACTTCATCAGCTCTCTGAGCACGCTCGTGGCATAGGCGCCAGGGGGAAGGGCAAACATCAGTGTGAGAACCGAGCCATTCAGGGACCAGTCGAGTTCCGTCAGAGGAGCCCGCAGCGCCCGGCGTTCCCCGCGGAACCCGCAGGCCTTGCCCGCTGCGACGAGTGCCTCGCGTGTGATGCCGGCTTCCGCTATGACGGCTTCCTCAATGCGTCCCGGCTCACCGCCGGCCCACGACGCCCGCGAGCCGAACAGGATGCCCGTCGGGCTGATCTCGAAACGATCCACGCGCGGCTGTTCCTTCTCGGCATCCTCGACCTGGAAACAGGCGCCGTTGTCCAGCTTCGTCGCCCAATCGCCGACCAGCACGCGATCAAGGCGATCGATACGCCGGGCCAGCATGCGGTTAAAGAGAAAGGACTGATAGGCATTGAGGTACCACATGCGTTTGGCTCGACTCATCCGGTTGCGCCTGGACGAATCATGCAGCAACGCAGCGCCGATTTGATAATTGTCCCCTCCCTTCCCCTGACGCTGCGGGCCGAAATAGTTCGGCACGCCGCGCCTGCGCAGTTGATCAAGGACGGCCGGCACGGTTTCGACCGCGTGTCCGGTGACCTCGCGAATGACCAGGCGAAAATAATTACCGGCATGGTGGCCGGTCCGTAACCGATTGCGGTGACGTCCCAGGATGTCTACGCTCAGAATGGTGTCATCGAGCTTGAGGCCAGACACCTGTTCCGAATCAACTCCCTGCAACGACACCAGCTGAGTGGTCACGGCGCGGGCATCTTTCAGTCCGGCAATCCCGATCGCCTGAGACTTCACGCCGAGCCGAGCGGAGAGCTGACGGACGAGATCCGGCGTGGAGAGCCCCCGCTTAGTGATGCGGACGTACAGATGTTCTCCGGTCCCGCAGGGAAGATAGAGCGGACGTTCCTGAACCTGAAAATCGTCCAGAGTGGTACGGATCCGTCCGCCGATGCCCGGAAGGGCGCTTGTTAAGAAGGGTTCGACCGGTGCCGCCACGAATTACTCCTCAACAGCAGAGTCGTGAGTTGTGAGTGCTTAGTTTTGAGTTGAAGACTTTCAGCAACTCACAATTCAAAACTCAAAACTAAGAATTTCATGTTTTGGCGTGCTGTATCTGTTCCAGCGCTTCCCTCGCTCGGCTCCTCACGGTCTGATCTCCATCCTCGCTCGCCGCCTGAGCAAGTCGCTCCCGCGCTTCCGTGGCCCGGAGCCGTCCAAGCCCCAGGGCTGCGCAGGCGCGCACGTAGGCATGCTCGTCCTCCAGGGCCTTCACCAGAAGCGGCACCGCCGACATATCTTGGAGTATCCCCAGATGGCTCGCGGCCATCCCCCTGACCCGGTGACGCTCGTCGCCCAATGCTCGAACGAGCGTCATACTCCAGATATCTTTGAGCGCCGGCGCGATCTCTTCCAATCCCTCGACCCGGTAGGCATTACACTCGATGAGTGCAAATGACAGGTCCAGCTTCTTCTCCTGCGCCGTTTCCTGATGGAAGGCCGCAACCAGCCGATCTCGTTCGCGACGCTGCGTGACCCGGCGGCTGATCTTCCACGCCACCGCCAGCACGATCAACACCACGGCCAGCAGTCCGGCAGCGACCGGCACCGCTTGATCGATCACCTGCTCTTGCGTTTCAGCAGAAAGCCGCTTCCAGGTCCATACTCCGGCCACGATGAGGCCGACCAGGACGGCAATCGCCGTCAGATTGGCCTGCCCCTCTTCGTGACGTGCCGCCATGGGTGCAGGATCATACGGGTGCGACCGATTGGCCGTCAACGAATCGACGGCGCTCGCTTGGCCGGTTGGAGCCTCTCACTGAGGGCGGGCTTGACCCGTGATTCTAGTTAGGACTACTCTCCTCGCATGGAGCTTCCGCATCTGCAGGACGACCCCTACCTCAAGCTCGTGCGGCCGCTGGTCGAGGCCTATCTCGCCTTCTGGCGGGCCGACAGTCGCCACATTAAGTCCCTCCGGCTCACGCCCTCGCAGTTCGATGTCATTGCCACGTTGGGGGACACGGATGGCATGACCTGTTCTGAATTGTCGGCGAAAACTCTCGTAACCAAGGGCACCCTTACCGGCGTCCTTGATCGCCTCGTGTCGAAGGGACTGATCAAGCGTGATGCGATCAGGAGCGATCGCCGCTACACCAGGATCTCGCTCACGAAGAAGGGCGATGCGCTGTTTCGCAAGACCTTTGCCGCTCACATCGGGTTCCTGCGCCCATTCGTTGAACGGGCCTTGAGCGCCAACGAAGTGGAACAGGCCTGCAGGCTCCTGCTCAGGCTCCGGGACAGCTTTGAAAAGAAGGTTGAGGTCTAGGCTGACCCATGCGTCTCACCATTCTCGGCTCCGGTACGAATGTCCATCCGACCCGCGCTGCCTCGGGCTATCTGGTGCGCACCGACCAGACTTTCCTGCTGGAGTTCGGCCCGCGTACCTTGATGAACCTCATCAAGACCGGTGTGAACCGACACCGGATCACCCACATCTTGTTCTCCCACTTCCACGCGGATCACTTTTCCGATTTTATCCCGTTCTTCTTCGATGCGATGATCTTCACGAAGTATCACGGTGGGAAACGGCCACCCCTCACGGTCATCGGCCCTCGCGGCACGAGACAGCTGTTCAGAGGTCTTTTCGCCGCGATGCCCGGCTTTAGTCGCCCTCCGTTCGGTGTTCATTTCAAAGAAGTTTCCGACCGCCCGTTCTGGATCGGTCGAACGAAAATCTTCCCACGTTCAGTCACCCACAGTCCTCGACTGCACTGCCTGGGCTATAGACTCGAGTACGGCGGGAAAGCGCTGGCCTACTCGGGGGACTCCAAATACTGCAGCAACCTCGTGCGTCTGTGCGGGGACGTGGATCTGGCGGTTCTGGACTGTTCGTTCCCTGCGAATCGACCAGGCCCCGCTCACCTGCACGCCGGGCAATGCGGCCAGGTCGCCCGGGAGTCCGGTGTCGGCCGGCTCGTGCTCTCGCATTTCTATCCGATCGCGGACCGGTACGACGTGAAGGCTCATGCGGGCGAGCACTATGCGGGGAAGATCTGGAAGGGGAAAGATCTGCTGACGATCAGACTCTAGGCTACAATCCTTCTTCGCGCGGTTCCCCACCCAGGATTTCTATAAACTTCGTCAGGCGGGCGGTCTTCACCGGTTCGTTCATCTTTGAGTAGATCGCGAGGAGATTCTTGGCCATGCGGGAGAGGATGGCTCGCACCGGGCTTTTCTGCAGGTACTTATCGTCGAAACCATACCCCGCTTCCGTCAGGAAGCGGGCACAGTTTTTCTCGGTCAATAAGGCCCCGCCGTTGAAACAGTCGATGAAGATCCTATAGCGGTCGGACTCGTACTTCACCAGGAAATGCCCCGGCATCCCGACGCCGAACAGCGGCAGCCCGAGGCGTTGTCCGATGAGAAGATAGACCACCGACAAGCTGATCGGGATGCCGACCCGCCGATCTATGACGCAATTCAGATAGCTGTTCTCCGCTTCATAGTAGTTCTTTGTGTTGCCTTTGAAACCCTGCTCGATGAAGATGTAGCGATTGAGGGCGTTGACCGTCTCTTCACCGGACGCCCGCAAGCCGATACGGGCGCGCACTTCCTGCGCCATGGAATCCAGCTGCGTGCGATAGTACGCCACGTCGAGTGTCGGATAGGCGTGGCGGGCGATTAAGAAGGCGCCCGTTTCGAGGCTCATGGCCTGATCGGGATGCGCGGCCAGGTCCGCCAGTTCCTCTTCTAACTTTCCTCCGTGGATTTCTTCTAGCACGGACGCGATCCGGTCGGCCATTTCCGGCTGCTCGATCTCGGCTTCCTGCAGGAGCGGTACCGCCGACGGCCCGATATCGATCAACTTCCCGCTGATGGTCCGCACGATCCGGTCGTCTTCGTCCGAAAGCAGACGAATCAGCGCGCGGATCTGACTTTCAGGTATGATCATCATCGCATTCCGGCTCCCGCCGGCTTATCCCATCGCCCGGCGGAACGCCTTCGCTCCGCCATACAGGCAGAGCGCATCGAAGACCAGCATGACCGCCACGACCATGCCCACATGCGGCAGTGCCTCGCTCCATCCGGACAGAATCAGGGGGCGCACCGCGTCGATGGCCCAGGTCATGGGGTTGAACTGGGCCAGGAAACGCATCCAGCCCGGCATGGCGGCCAGCGGCACGAGCGCCGAGCTGAGAAAGATCATCGGCAGGGACAGGAATCCCAGCACGGAAAAGAAGTCGCCATGGCTTTTCACGGAAAAGGCCATCGCCATCGAGATGGCCGTCAATCCGATGCCGAACATCATGCCGATGAACAGAATCGTGGCGATGCCGAGCAGGCCGGTCGCCGGCCGGACTCCAAACAGGAAGGCGACACCGAGGATCACGAGCACCTGCATCGATGTGATGGTCATGACGAAAATGAACCGGCTTAGAATGACGGAGCTCCGGTGGATCGGGGTGGACATCAAGCGTTCCAGGAACCCGTTCTCTTTGTCGAACAACAGGTCAACCCCGCCGGCCAGGCCGTTGTTCAGCACGGTCATCACCACCACGCCGGCCGCCAGGAAGCTGATGTAGTTGGGCGCCTGGGTCACCTGGGTGTCGGCGGCCCGCTGAAACAGATTGCCGAAGAAAATGAGCCAGAACAGCATGGGCTGCACCAGTGTAAACAGCATGCTGAACTTCTCCCGGCTCAACCGTCGGACCCACCGCATCGTCAACGCCCTGATTTCTTGCCAATACTCTGTCATCGCCTCGCCCTAGTTTTAAGTTTTGAGTGTTGAGTTTTGAGTTATCCGCCAACTAAACACTAACAATGAAAAACTTTCTCACTCCGCAGCATTGAGGCTGTCGTCCTGAATGCGGTGCCCGGTATGGGCGATGAAGACGTCGTCCAGCCGAGGCCGGTGATAATCGATGAATTCCAGTCGACAGGTCAATCGATTCGCCGCCTCCAGGATTGCCGGAATTGCCTTCTCGGCGGATTCGACCCGGATGTCGAGCCCCGTTGTCGTGGTATTGACGGTGCGAATCGCGGGCTGCCCATTCACAGCTTCGGCTAACGCTGCGATGCGAGAGGTTTCCTTGATCGTGAGCGAGACGATATCGCCCCCGAGCGCGATCTTGAGTTCGGCCGGCGCGCCGAGCACCTTGATCCGGCCGCCGTCGATGATGGCCAATCGGTCGCAGAGCTGGTCCGCTTCATCCAGATAATTCGTCGTCATGACCACCGTCATCCCACGGGCCTTCAACATCCGGACGTATTCCCAAATCCGGAGCCGGCTCTGGACGTCGAGGCCAAGGGTCGGCTCATCGAGAAACAGGATTTTCGGATCGGGCAGTAAGCCGCAGGCGATATCGAGCTTGCGCTTCATGCCGCCCGAATAGGTCTTGGCCGGCCGGTCGGCGTGGGCCTCCAATTCGACCAGCTTCAATAACTCGCCGATGCGCTTGGTCGTTTCAGCGTGGCTCAGATGATAGAGCGCGCCGAGCAGCTCGAGGTGTTCGCGGCCCGTGAGAAACCGGTCGATCGCTCGCTCCTGAGGCACGTAGCCGATCAGCGTCCTCACCCGGTCCGCTTCGCGCACCGTATCGTGCCCCAGGACGGTCGCGGTGCCGGAGGTGGGATGCAGGAGCGTGATCAATGTGCGGAGGGTGGTGCTTTTCCCTGCGCCGTTCGGACCGAGCAGTCCGAAGATCTCCCCCGTATAGACCTGAAAGGAGATGTCCGCGACGGCGACCTGCTTGTCGTACGATTTGGACAGGTGGGAGACATCGATGGCGAGCGCCCGATCCATCACTCGCAGCCTTTCGCGCCGTGCTGATCGTGCAGCATGAACTGGATCAGATCATTGAGACGACGCGCCCGCTGTTGCAGCCCGTCCGCTTCCAATAAGAACTGCTTCTCGATGGAGGTACACTCCAGGTAGGTGGCGAGGGTGTTTACCAAGACTTCGTCGCTGACCTCCTCGCGAAAGAACCGTTGCCACGCCGAGCTCTGTTCCCTTGTTTGCAGATACCGGCCGAGCACGTCGATGAGCGCGCGGCGAACATCGGCTGCCAGCTCGACTTCCGAGCGGTTCGGTTTGACGCGAATCGTCGCCTCGCGGTATGGCTTTTCAAAATGCTCCTCGCGGAGTTCGCAGCGCCCAAGCCCCTGGAGCAGGATATTCGAGCGGCCGTCCGCCAGCGGCTGCACGCTCACGAGCCGGCCGACGCAGAGAACAGGATAGATCGCCGGATTTCCGTAATAGTCCGGTTCCCACCCTTCTTTGAGCAGGGCCATGGCGATACAGCGGTCGCCGCTCGCCGCATCGGCGACCATCTGACGATAGCGCGGTTCAAAAATGTGGAGCGGCAGATAGGTCTTCGGAAAAAACACGACATTCGGCAGCGGAAAGACCGGAACGCGGGTCGGGATGGGGAATGGCTCGCTTGGCTCGGCGCGGACTCCCTCCGTGGGCTGTCGCTCACGATCGATCTGCATGGCTCACGATAGCCGAGAGTCGTGAAAATTGTCAACGCTGTTTGCTGCCCGGCGACGCGCGTGCGGAATGCGCAAAGACCGCTCCAACACTGGCGATTTGTGCGGTTCAAGTTTCCCGTGATATAAACGTCGCGAGATGCGACACGGAGCGATCGATCCCGGCGTGCTGTTCCCGCTGCTGAGGCGGATCGCGGTGCCTGCCGCCAGTGTGGCATTGCTCTTCGCCGCTTGCTTGGTGTGCGCTTCATCCATTGTCTTTGGTGAAGACCCTTCCACGTCCGCGTTTCGACCGGCGATCCCAGGCTATCGGTATGAATTTCCCAAAGACCACGGATCGCACCCTGCCTATCGAACGGAATGGTGGTACTATACCGGACACCTTCAGGCGAAGAACGGGCGGCCGTTCGGCTTCGAGCTGACGTTCTTTCGTCGCGCCGTCCCGCCCGATAAAGTGAAAACGCAGCCGTCAGAGTGGTCAGTGAACCACCTGTACCTGGCCCATTTCGCGCTGACCGACATCGCTGGACAACGATTTCAGTTCTCCGACAAACTCAGCCGCGCTGCATTGGGAAAGGCCGGGGCGGATGAGTCCCGCCTTCGTGTCTGGATCGATGACTGGCGTGCGGAGGCGCTCCCTGATCCGGCCGGCTCGCACCTCTTGTCCGCGCGAGACGGCGCGCTCGCCCTCTCCCTCACTCTCAGTCCCGCCAAGCCGCTAGTCATCCATGGCCCGGACGGCATCAGTCGAAAAGGGGCGGCCGTGGGTCAAGCCTCCCACTATTATTCGTTCACGAGACTGGCTACCGCCGGAAGGATCGCCATCGGTGGCGACCAGTTCGATGTGACCGGCACTAGCTGGATGGACCATGAATTTGGCTCCGCCGATCTCGGAGAGGATCTGGTGGGATGGGATTGGTTCAGTATTCAGTTGGAGGATGAGAGCGAACTCATGCTGTATCGCTTGCGCCGGAGGGATGGATCGTCCGATCCCGCCTCCAGCGGTACGATCGTGTCGTCCGATGGACGCACGCGACACCTCTCGGTCGCAGATTTCCGCGTTGAGGCCACCCGGACCTGGACCAGCCGCGAGAGTAAGGCAGTCTACCCGAACAAGTGGCGGCTGGCCATTCCGTCTCTGGACCTGGCGATGGAGATCGTCCCCCTGTTCGACCAACAGGAACTGCGAACCTCGCGCAGTACCCAGGTGACCTACTGGGAAGGCGCGGTGGTCGTGTCCGGCACGAAACAGGGCCGGTCCGTCAAAGGCCAAGGCTATGTGGAGTTGACGGGGTACGCGAAGCCCTTCAATGAAAAGCTATGAGATCCCTCCGCCTCGACTCGTCTGGCCTTCCTCCGGCCGGGTCTCCCGCCACGCTGGTTCACCTCTCGCTCAACGTTCGCACCCTGGCCATGCGTTCGCGCAGCCCGCAGGAACTATATACCGGAACAAACGGAAGCGGCCTCTATCACTCGACGAACGGCGGCGAGACGTGGACGCCCATGCCGCTGATCGCTGCTGCGCAACAGGCCCGATAGTCGAGGCCGGTCTGCCGCAATTGCCGCAGCGGGGGCGACAGGTTCATCGCCTCGATTGTTCTGACGAACGGTCAGGCGTATGATCCGCAGCGGCCATCATGAACCCATCCGATCCATCCGCGATGACTCCAACGCAAACGCTGGCGGAGGAATTTCGCCGTCGTCTGGAGATCTTCTACGCCGGGCTCAAACTGGCTCCGCCGTATGAAAGCGTGGAAAAGGCCCTGCGAACCTTGACGACCACCGTGCACGCGTTGCCAAGAGCGGAACAGGAGCGGATTGCGTCCGATCCCGTCCTGCAATGGCGGCACTTCTGCCACGCCTTTGAGGCATCCGGTCTCGCCAGGAAACATCGCGGCATCGTCGCCGGCCTGGCTCGCAACCGCGCGGCGCTGCAGCTACCCGCTGAATACGACCAGTTCCTGAATTTGTTCAAGGGGTAGGGGATGCGGACTCGGAGGAAGCGCGCCCCTCGAGTACCTCGCGCAGCTCATCGTAGACCTTCGTGAGACGGCTGTTTTCCAAGCGATAGGACAGGACGACCGTCACCAGACCGGAAGTCAGTACGAACAAGCCGACGGCGATCATGCCTGCTCCGAGCAGGACTCCTCGAAACGATGTAAATCCACCCTCCATGGCGTAGGAGTACACGAAGGTCAGGGACCCGATCGATACCACCGCGAACCAGACGAGGGTGAGGAGGGCCGACGACCACGGAATGCGCTTCACGCAGAGCGCCCCCAGGGTCCGGTCGTCAGTCGAAAGGAGGTGGATGAGTCCTTTAATCGGCCAGGCGGTACGAAAGCTCATGGAGAAGAGGCGGTACTGGGGGCGAATCGCGATCTGGGAGAGATCGGGGTAAAGACGTGCGACCCCGTGTGGGAGCATCAACACCCCATCGGCGGTAAACCGGTTGCGCACATCCGCCGGGGAGCGAGGAGTCCATCGGTCCTGGCTTCTCGCCACGCTGCAGCCATACCGAACAGCATCGGGGGTGAGCCGGACAAAGTAGAACCAATCGCCGACGATCAGCCCGATGAACAACGCTGCTGCGAACAATCCGGCCAACATCATCGCGGGTAGCTATCCCATAGAGGCGCGGCCAGAATCAAGGCGGTAAGGCCTGAGATGATCCGTCTGCCTCCCATGTGCGGTTGGAGCCCTCGATTTCGCATAGGTAGAGAGCGCGCGAAGAAGCTGTTGACTCATTCCAATGAGTTGGCTACAGTAGCCCCGCTCACGGTTCGGGCGGGCATCTCGCACCACTCAGGTTTCCCGCCTTTAGTTTTCCCCCGCGTCGACATGGCCGTCTGCCGCCCCTGCACCTTCGGGGTACGCAGGGCCCAAGTCGTCTGGGTTTGGAGGAAACGATGGATCTCCACAAGATCGAACGCGTTTACACATCCTACGCGGGGTTCTACGATCAGATTTTCGGAAAAGTGTTCCACGAGGGGCGCGAATCGGCCATTCGCAATCTCAACGTCCAACCCAACGAGCATATCCTCGAGGTTGGCGTCGGAACCGGGCTTGCGCTGCCGATGTATCCCCGCCATTGCCG
Organism: Nitrospiraceae bacterium; assembly: GCA_052388075.1. Taxonomy (GTDB): domain Bacteria; phylum Nitrospirota; class Nitrospiria; order Nitrospirales; family Nitrospiraceae; genus Nitrospira_D. Next base: position 1,834 of record JBQTIO010000168.1, on the reverse strand, counting down.
CATTGTCGGGATCGATCTGTCCCAGGGGATGCTAGCGAAGGCCAAGGAACGGGCTCAGGCGCACCGGCTGACGCATGTCCAGCTGCACCGCATGGATGCCGGAGCCATGGATTTCGGCGACGACAGCTTCGATACGGTCGTCGCGGCCTATGTAGTGACGGCGGTGCCCGACTATCGCAAGGTCGTGAACGAAATGATCCGTGTCTGCAGACCCGGCGGCCGCATCATCATGCTGAACCATTTCAGCAACGGGAACAAAGTGATTGCGGCAGTGGAGAAAGTCATTTCCCCGCTCACCAAACACCTGGGCTGGCGGACCGACCTGTCGCTCAATACGGTGCTGGAAGGGACGTCCTTGCAAGTTGCCAGCAAGAAGAAGGTGAATCCCCTTCGGTTATGGGCGCTGGTGGAATGTGTGAACGGAAAGAACGGCCACGGCCATGTGAAGGGAAACGGCACCGGACATGGTGCAGCCAACTACTCGAACGGCAACGGTGCGGCGAGTTATTCGAACGGCAACGGCAACGGCCACTATTCCCCCGAGCACGTTCACTAGCCACGCGTCATCCCGCGCTGCGTTTCAACCGGATTTCGCGCGGCCTTCCTGGGCAATCCAACGATCCCATTCGCGGCCTGGAATAATCGTGGTCCCGACCAGGCAGGTACCGGTGTAACGCTGCGTGATGTGGTCTGCCAGAACCTCGAGGATTCGGCAGACCTGCTGATCCCGAGTGCCGAGCACCTGCAACATCAGGCCGAATCCTTCCCCATCCAACGAGCCATAGGCCATGACGCGTACCATGTTCATCCGATCGGTGCCGGCATCGGGCGAGGGAATGAGATCGCCCTCCCACTGGATCGCCGGATGGACGGCCGCGGCCCGCTTTGCCGGTCTCCAGGAACAGGGCAGACCGGCTTGATCCAGTTCGTCCAAGAGCCGCTGCACCGTGGGGCCGTCGACGGTCTGTCCTTGGAACGTCCAGCGAGCCAGTTCGGAGACGGGGTGAGGGCTCACAATTGGCGTCGACACTTCTTCAAGCTGCACCTCCTCGCACACGACATACAGTTCCCCTTGCGGATCAAACCAGAACCGTAACCGTCCCGCACTGCATTCGGCTTGAATAATGCCCAGCGACGAGCAATCGGCTCCCTCCTGTTCCAAGACGGAGAAATCCGTCACGCCGGTCATGATCAGCCTGGCTACGCGAACCAGACCGCGCACCTGGTAGCGGATCGTGACCGAGACCGTGGTGCCGGCCGGTACATCCCGTCCGGACTCCTCATCGAAGAGACGTCGCTTGGACATCTGCACGTCGGTGACATATCCGGAGCGGAACCCCCCCGTGTGCGCAATCAACCAGCGCAGATCTTCGATCGTCTTGATCAGATGTTTCATCGGACGAATTGTACCGTAGTGGAAAGCAGAACAGCTAGCGCAGCCGCTCTAGCGGGATAAGGCGTGAATGAAGTTCTCCGGCCGTTCCGGTGTGACGATCCACGGACGTCCGTTCGTGCGCTCGATCCAGATGAACAAATCGGTCCGCGTGACGTAGATCTGCACGATGCCCCGTCGCTGCGTCCAGAGCCAACCAAATCCGCCCCAGAGCCCGCCGGCGCCGAGGCGCAGGCTTGATCCGATTTCCTTTTGCAGTTGTTCCCGGTCGATCAGCCGAGCGCTTGAGATATCCGCACGGGGAACAGCACGGCGCTTCAGCGGCCAAATCACTGTGAGCGAGTGTTCATCCACCTCAAACCGGCGTGGCCGGAACCGAAGCCACACCCAGGCGTAGATGGCGACAAGAATCAGGGCGACGAAGGACAGGACGTATCCTGC